>CALXSC010000017.1 GCA_944391025.1 uncultured Rickettsiales bacterium | reverse complement strand
AATCAATAGCTATAGCCTATTATCACCTTCATCAATCTTTATTCCATTAATGCCCATAAGCCATTCTATAGTCTTTACCTTTATATCAAAGTCTGTATACTTTATATTTATTCTTATCATATTGTTTAATAGCTTTTTAAAACCTGTAAAGTCTTTAAATTTCATTATTCTATTTTCAATAAAATACTTTAATATTCTTATTTCTGTATTTATTAATAGAGTATTAAATTTAATTATTTCTTCTTCATTTGCTTCTTTTATCTGGGATATATTGGATAGTTTTCTTCCTAATAAGTTTTATTAATTTCATTTAGTCTTTCCATGATATTTTTTAACCCTTTTTTTTATTTATAAATTAAATAATTAAAAATAAAAAATCGCACTGCTCAAATTTAAGTAAAAAACTCAAATTGAAAAGTGCGGGAGTTAAAGAAATCGTCAAGAACGACCCTTACGGTCTTTCACTTATGCAAAGCATAAGTTTGGACATAACCGCAAGCTCCCGCTATAATATTACTATAGAATAATATAGCAAAAGCCTGCAGGCTTTTTAGAGTTAAATCTTGAACGGTTCTTTACGCCGCTACTTTTTTATTTTGCCCTACAGGCAAATTTAATATTACTAAGCATTTTTAATTGTCAACAAAAAAATTAATTCCTATCCCTTTTTTAGGGTATGGATTGGGATGGCTAGATTATTTGATGAGTGATGGCTGATAATTTAATTGACTTTTTATTAATATTATTATAAAATTATTTTGCCGAACGAGTTTTAAATTTAAACTCTATAGGATTTACTGGGGTTATTAATAATAATTATAAGTATGAGAATTATCCTTTAATTTTTTTGTGTTTACAGAAAGTGGTTCTGTGGTATGTAATAAAATAATTAAAGGCGGTGCTTATGTTTATTGTTAAGAATTTAACATATAAAATTAATCATATAAAAACTATATTTGAAAATATTTCATTTACTATCGGCGATAATGAAAAGGTTGCTGTTGTTGGAAAAAATGGAATCGGTAAATCTCTATTGATGCAATTGATGGTTGGTAAGCTTGATGGATATGATGGTGAAATTATTAAAAATAATGCCAATATATCATATTTTCCGCAGAAGTTTAATGAGCTTAATTTTTCTAGTGTTGCTGATGTGTTTGGACTGGAAAAGCAGGTTATTAGTTTGAAGAAAGTTGATGATAATTGTGCTGATATTGAAGACTATGAAAATCTTGATGGAAATTGGGGTTGTATGGATAAAATTAAGGATAAAATGAAGTTTTTTGAGCTTGATTTTGATCTAATGAGGGATTTTTCAACCTTAAGTGGCGGAGAAAAGGTTAAATTGATATTGTCTAGCATAATTGATATGCACTCAAACTTTTTGGTTTTGGACGAACCTACAAATAATATGGATTATGGAAGTAAAAAATATTTCTATGATTTTGTCAGGAATTGGAACGGAGGGCTGATTTTGGCATCACATGATAGAGAGTTGTTGAACTTGGTTGACAGGACTATTGAATTAAGGATGGTGGGAATGAAAGATACTAAATTATTTTCCTATGGCGGAAACTATGATTATTGGAAACAACAGAAAGAATTGGAAAAATTAGCCCTTGAAAATGAATATAATAATTCAATTAAAAAAATAAAACATGCAAAGGCTGAGCTGCAGAACGAAAGGGAAATGAAGGATAGAAAAAAGAAGGAAGGAAAAAAAATGTTTGGTGAAAAGGCAAGGTCATCAAAAAAAAATGCTGGATTGATTATAATGGCCGCAGAGAGCAAAAGGGGGCAGCTGGCTAAACAATGTAATAATAGGGTTGAAAGAAAGGAAAAGGAAGTCCAAGAACTATCTGATAAATTGGAAATAGGAAATAAGATATATTTTAAATTTGCCGATACAAAATTTAAAAATAAAAATCTTATTGAAATATCTGGCTTGAATTTTTTCTATGGGAAAAAACAGATTTTTAATGATTTTGAATTATTGCTTAAAAGTGGAGATAGAATTGCTATTAATGGCAAAAATGGAAGTGGAAAATCTACACTTTTAAATATTATTATGAAAAAAATTAATGATTTTAGGGGTAATGTTAGAATTAATGCAAATAATATTGCCTATTTGGATCAAAATTGTGATTTTTTGATTTCGGGTGGAACGATTTTGGAAAATATAAGATTGAATAATAATGATATTTCTGAAGAAAAGTGCAGAAAAGTTCTTGCGGAATTTTTGTTTAGAACTGATGATGTCTTTAAAAGAGTCGCTGATTTGAGTGGCGGTGAGAGGTTAAGGGTAGCCTTGGCATGCGTTTTTGGCGGTGATGATATTCCTGAACTGATTTTGCTTGATGAGCCTACAAATAATATGGATTTAGAGAGTATTGAAATATTGGAAAATATTTTGAAGCAATATACTGGCGGACTTGTTGTAGTTAGTCATGATAAAATTTTTAGAAGAAATATTAATATTAATAAAGAAGTGAATCTATGATAGATAGAAATTATTTAGAAAAATTTTTAGCAAAAGAATTTAAAAATGAAAAAATTACCTTTGAAGGCGAGGGATGGAGCAGCTGCGCTTTTACTATTGGCGAAAATATTGCTAGATTTTCAAAAAGCAATGATGTTAGTGGTTATAAAAAAGAGCAATATATTTGCAATTTTTTGCAAAATAAAATTAGTCTTCAAATACCGCAAATAAAAATTATTCATGGTGATGTCAATTATAGTATCCATAAAAAACTTATAGGTGAAAATTGGAGCACTGAGACTTATAATGTATTGTCTGACAAAAATAAAATTTTATTTTGTGAAGATATTGCAAAATTTTTTTATGAATTACATTCTATAAATTTAAATGAACTTAATAAAAAAATTATTAAAAAACCAATAAAATTTAATATTGATGATTTTGTGAATTTTTTAAAGGATGATTTTAATGCAAAAGAAATTGATAGCTTATATAAATATTATTGCAAAGTTTTAAAATCTGGAAGTGATTTTGTTTTGACCCATCAAGATTTTTATGAAGCCAATAGTCTTGTTGATAAAGACCATAGACTAAAAACTGTATTTGACTTTGGAAATTGCGGAATTGCAGAAAGATGTTTGGAATTTAGGACGCTTTACTATGATGTCTATAGTGATTTGTTTAAAAAGGTGGTTGAAATCTATGAAACAATTTCTGGTATAAAAATTGATATAGCTAGAATTGACGATTTGAATAATATTGATGTATTTGGCTGCCTAAATTACTTATACACTACTTCTCTAAAAAGTAAAATGACAAAGGAGTGGAGCGAAAATGTTGAAAGGGCGAAAAAGATTTTAAAAAAATAAAATAGATGTATATAAAAATCAGCGAATTATAACGTGCTTAAACCATTGCTCTTGAAAATTGGTTAACTTTTCTATTTCCGCATTTGAAAAGTTTACATTTTCTGGAACTACGATTAATTTATCATCATTGTCGTTAAGCCTGCGTAATACTGATATGCACTTTCCAGTAAAGATTTTTAAGGGTTTGCCAACACCAAGTATATAGGCGTCAAGTTCTTCTCCATCACCAGATATTGTGTTTGGGATAAAACCATAATTTACTTCGTATTCAAAGCCATATTTTGGATGTAAAGAGCCTAGCGGTCTATCAATTTTTACATTTAAAATTTTGCCTATATATTTTATGCTATTATTTTCCATAGATTTTACCCCTATAAAAAAATGGTCAGTACTTTGACCATTTTTATTAAATTCTATTTGTTTTAAAACTATTTAACTGAATCTTTTAAAACTTTACCAACAGTAAATTTAACTTTTTTACCAGCTGGGATTTTGATCTCTTTACCAGTTCTAGGATTTCTTCCAGTTTTTGCTTTAGTGTCAGCTACTTTGAAGCTACCGAAACCAATTAAAGATACGTCTTCACCTTTTTTGAGAGCTTCCAATATAGTTTCAACAAAAGCATCTAAAAATAATTCAGAAGCAACTTTAGTGTTTCCAGTTTTTGAAGCAATAGAATTTATTAAATCTGTTTTAAACATTTTTTATAATTTTATTATTAACATTGTTTATAAATTAAAACATTATTTTATATAAGTAAATAGTTTTTTTAAAATTTATTTTTTTTATATACGCATAACAATATATGCTATTTTATTATTGATTTTTATGGGTTTTTTACTATATTTTGTGAAAATTTTGAACTTCTTATGTTTTATTTCATTGATTTTTAATTTATAAAAATGCTTCATTGGCTCAAAATAAGGCTTTTTTTATATATTTTATAAAATATTCCATAAAAAATAATAAAATATTGTGTTTTATATTTTTGTTTTTATAATCTGATTAGAAAATTTCATTATTTTGTATATATGGCTAATATTTTAAAGAATAAAAAGTTTTATATAATATCTATTTTAACTGTTCTTATTGTATTAATTTTATCGTTTGGCGGCTACTGTATCTATAATAAAACATCTTTAAAGAATGAGGTTGCAAAAATTGAAGAATACTATTTAAAGAATTATTCTAAAAAGAAATTTGTAAAGTCTGCCTTGAAAGATTCTAAATTGTATAATAAAGATAGAATGAGGATATATGTTATTTCTAATTTTGATTCGTTTTTGAAAAGCAATTTAGACCTATCAACTGCTATATTGGATTATTCAAATCTATATAATGAAACATTTGGTGTACTGTCGGATTTAAAAAAGATGAAGGGCATAACATCAAGAGATTATTCAGAGATTAATAGTTTTTTAGGAAATTTTCAATTTGGGGAAGCTTTAAATAAACTACAATATATAACCTTTAAAACTAACAGTAATGATATTCTTGCAAAGAAGAAGTTTCTTGAGGGTATGGTTTTTGAATTAAATTTTGATATTGAAAGGGCAAAGGATTTATACCTTGAGGCAACAAAATTGAATGAATATGAGCCAAAGTTCTATAATTATTTGGGAAAAGCGTACTATAGACTATATGATTTTAATTCTGCTATAGATGTTTTTGTTAAGGCCTTGAATATTTCAAACTTTGGAACTAAAAAGAATAGAATTGAAGAGCTGGATTTATTATTTAATTTGGCTAGAACATATAATATTGTTAAGGATAGAGAGAGGGCTTTTAATACCTATACTAATTTATTGGTTAATGCAATAAATATAAATAATTCAAGCTATGAGTGGCTAGCTATATATAATATAGCCAATATTGAGGCTGGAGTTGGCAACTATGATACTTCAATGGATTATTTAAACTATGCCTTAAAACTTGCAACAAAGATGAGAAATAAGGAATATATTGCAAGGTCTTTAAATTTATTGTCTAGAGTTGAATATAAGTATGGCGACTATACTAATGGAAAGAGAAACGGACTAAAGGCTATAAGATTTTCTAAAAAAATATCAAATTTAGGTCTGATGGCTGATAGCTCCTTGAATGTATGTCTCAATTATGAATATTTAGGCAAAAATGATCTAGCTAAATTGTATTGTGACAGGGCTATAAAAATAAATAATGTGGTCGGCAATGTAGTTGGAAGACCTGAATACTATATACAGAATGGCTTTATCTATAATTTTGTATCCCTATATCGCGATTATGAAAAATCAATAGCCAACTATAATGAGGCCTATAGAATTTCCCAGATGTTTAATCTGTATTTATATGAAGTGAGCGCATTATATGGAATGTCTGAGGCTGAAAATGATGCTGGAAAATATGATGAAGCTATAAAACTATTGCGCGGATTAATTAAGATAGAAAAACGATTAGATATTTCAAAAAATAGCTGCTATGATTGCAGTTTTGGAAGCATATATTGGAGAAGAGGCGATAATGACAAGTCAATTAACTACTATAAAAGTTCAATACTTTCTGGTTTAAGAAGTGGAAATAATCTTATAGTTTCAAGCGCAGCATCGCAATTGGCTAATATATACTATAGCCTTGAGGACTATAAAGAGGCTTTGAAATATTCTACTTTAGCCCTAAGTACAGATAGAAAAATATATAGGTTTGATCACCATTACATAAGGTATCAAGAGGGGTGGCAGGAGACAATATTAAATAGTTTAAATAATAAAAAAGGTAATTAACATGATTATGGAAAAAATTGAAAAATTGAATAATTTTATACTAAAAAATATTTTGTTTGTTATAGTAATAATTGTTCTGTTATATTTATTTACTGGAGTGGGTGGATCAAGGGTGCAACCAATTCAAGATGGCGTACAATATGATATGGTGGCTCCTAGAGCTATGGCAGTCACTAACTCTGCGCCTATGATGATGGGTGCAAGAGCCAAAGGTTTTTCTGAACAGAAAATGGTTAAAACTTTTTCGTTATCAATAGAAACAAAAAATGTTAATAAAACAAAGAATGATGTTTTGGACAGAATTAATAATGATGGTGGAATAATAGATGGTTTTTACACATACAACTATTATGGAAATGAACTTGCCTATAATTATACCTTAAAAATTCCAACTGATAAAATTGATGCTGCTATCGCATATTTTAAATCTCTAGGTATAATAAAAAATGAAAGTTCATCTGGTATAGATATGGGGGAACAATATACTGATAATCAAAATAGATTAAAAAATCTATATGCTAGGAGAGATAGGCTTAGAAAAATGATGGAAAGCAAAACTGAAAAATTGGCTGATATTATAGCGGTTGACAGGGAATTAAGCAATGTACAAAATGAAATTGAGGCTTTGGAAAATGTTAATAAAAATATAGACAATAATGTTTCATATTCAAGGCTTGAATTATCAATATTGCCTGAAATAAAGGTTGACAGTTTAAATAATTCAAAATGGCAGGTTGGAACCGCTTGGAAACGAGCTGTAAATGACTCTATACTATTTGGTCAAAAAACAATTGATTTTGTATTTAGAGCTATAACCTTTATACCTATAATTCTAGCAATATTAATTGTATTTATAGTAATTAAAGCAATCGTTGTTAAGATAGCCAAAAGAAATTAGAAGCTACTTTTAATCTATAGAATAATATGGCACCAATATGGCTGCCATATTGTTTTTTTATTTATCCTTGACTTTATTAAATTTTCTAATATTTTTATTTATATTATTAATGATAAAATTAATCAATATGAAAAAATTCTCTAAAATTCGGGGAGGGGGGGTCAAATTACTAAACCACTCAAAAACCTCCAAAAATAAATATTCAGCTTTTTCTCTAATAGAACTATCAATAGTATTAATAATAATAGGACTTCTTGTTGCAGGTGTAACAGGCGGGGCGAGTTTAATACAATCGGCAAAGCTTAGAGCTCTTATGAATGAAATGAATGGATACAAACAGTCTGTAAATTCTTTCTATGCGGCAAGAGGAAGGCTGCCAGGTGATATTAATAACACTGGATATACAGGGAGCTGTTTGGGCAGTGGTTGTATAGTTAATTCTTGTCCGGCAGGAACATTTCAAGAGCCATATGATAAAGCTGTACGCGATGCTCACACATGTCCATTTGTTGACATGTACTTAGAAAAAGTTATAGATTTTAGACCTGATGCAGTCAATACAAGCTGTGGAGCACCATATGGACATCCATATTCAAAAATATTTAAGAAGTCTGATTATTTTTTTTACAGCGTTGGAAATCATAGTACATTGCCTACAGATTATTTGTATAATTTAAAAGATGGCAATGTTTTATTATACTATAGAGATAATTCTTCAGAGAAAATGGATGCTGATACAATGAAGAAATTTGATGAAAAAATAGATGATGGGATTTATAATTCTGGATCTTTTAGGGGGTATTGTGGCAATACGGATTATAATTCTGCAGAAATCGCTAAAACAAAATGTTCACAGGCATATTATAGGGTATTCTAACAAAATTTATACCGCTATTATAGGTATATTATTGGTTTGAAAAATAATATTAATACATTTTAAATAAAATTAACATCTAGTGGCTTATCTAGATGTTATCTGCTATCTCTAGCCTGACTTTTTTTAATAGAAGTAGTTTTGCTTAGAAGAATTGTAAGGTCTTTAATATCACTCATTGAATCAATACATTTGGCATTCAATTTTGATACTTTTCCACAAAATCCCTCTATTCTTTGCTCTTCTGATAGCTTTATTTTTCCATCTTCTAATTTTGGTTTAAGGTCTTCATAAAAAAGTCAATTTCTGGTTCATAAAAGGCTTGTAATATTTCTGGACTATAATAGTTAACATTAACCTTTTCGGGATAACTTTGAGCTATATTTTCTGCAATTGCTGTTGTCCATTTTTTAAATTCATCTGATGGGCTATTGTTTACTATTATTACATTTAATGCATTAGATGATTTTTTTATATTCAATGATAAATAGTGTTGTCCATTATTAATTTGTATTTGAAAGTTGGCGTTTAAATTATTTTATATTGAGTTTTTAAAAGTTTCATAATTATTATTTTTTACTACTACTGCTTGCTCAGTTTCAGGATCAATATTAAAACTTAATACTGGAATATTAAACTCCTCTTCTTTACTGTAAATTTCTCTATATAGATCTTTTTCAGATATTTTTCTTTCCAGAAATTTCTGTATATTTTCTTCTTTTTCCATATAATTTATTGATTATTACCTATAATTTATAAAATATATATATTTTTTTTATTATGTCAATATAATTATTATTGATTATTAAGTTTTTTATTATATATTTTTAATAATTAGTTTTATCACTTTTAAGGAGATTAATATGTTGCCATATGAACATTTTATAATAATTTTGTCATCACCCTCAGGTACTGGAAAATCAACTTTAGCAAAGATGTTACTGGATAAGTATAACAATATAAAATTATCAACTTCAGCTACTACAAGGAAGCCTAGAGAGGGAGAAATAGATGGATTTCACTACTATTTTTTAACGCAGGATGAATTTGATAAAAAGGTTGCGAATAATGAATTTTTAGAGTATGCTGGTGTGTATGAAAAATCATACGGCACTCTTAAGAGTCAGGTAGAGGATAAATTTGCCGCCGGTAATGATGTTCTTCTTGATATAGATTGGCAGGGCAACCGTTTGGTTTCTGAACAGATAAAGGATAAATCAAAAATTATTAGAATATTTTTGCTGCCGCCTTCTGTTAAGGAATTGGAAAATAGGTTGAATGGCAGAGGCACTGATTCTGCGGAAGTTATAGCAAAAAGAATGGCTGACGCAAGGAATACAATTAGCCATTATAATGAATATGATTATGTTATTATAAATGATAGTTTGGAATTGGCTTTTGAAGAACTTTGTGGATTGATTGATGCAAAAAGATTGGCCAATGTTAAAAAAGATAAGCTTGAGGAATTTGTAGGTCAACTAATAAAAGAATAGTCATGTCAAATAAATATATTGAGGTTTTGTTGCCTTTTCTAAAAAAGGTTGGAAAATTATCTATTGATAAGCAAAATGAAATTACAGGATGCAACAAAGTTGATGGCTCTATTGTAACAGAGACTGATATAAAAATTAGTAATATGTTTCAAAAATTAATTAAAAAAAATTTTAATGGTCATTCTATCCTTGACGAAGAAAAAGCGCTTAAAGACAAAAAATTAAGAGAAAATATTGCAAAATCTGAATATGTCTGGATTATTGATCCAATAGATGGTACAAAGACCTATTTTCATGGCTCCAGCCTCTTTGGTCTTGCGTTGAGCCTATATAGGAATTGCAAGCCTGTTTTTGGTCTGATATATTTACCAGCCACGGCACAGATGATTTATAATGATGAAAATGGTGTCTACAGGATAACAAATATTTTTACCAGAAACGAAACAAAGCTGCAGATTTTCTTTCAACCCAAGGAGCTAAACAAAAACTCTCTAGTATATTTTCCTGTTAAGAATGCGGCACAATATATAAAAGATTATAAATTTACATTTATTGATGGGTATTCTGCCTATATATATGCCTTTGACGTATTGGCAAATATTGCGCAGGGTGCATTTTTAAAGGATAACATATCAATGTGGGATGTATATTCAACATTGCCGATTGCAAATAAACTTGGAATTAAAATATATAATATTAATGATGGCGAAGAACTAACCGCTTTGGATTTTAATCTTTTTAAAGAGAATTTAAAAGCTAAAAATATATGGTTGGTATGTCATCCGTGCTATAGGGACGAAATGTTGTCAATATTATAATTTTTTTATATGATATTAAAGAAAGAAGCAAGGGAGATAGTTTTTGAAAGGAGAAAAAATAGCGGCCCTTGCTTTTTTGATAACTTAAACGCTCTATTTTACAATAATTTTCTGTCAATTGATTTTTTAACCGCTATTAGTAATATGATAATAGCAGGATATTGTGCTTTTGATAATGAATGCAATATATTTGATATTTTGAAATATTGTTCAAAAAATAATAATATAGTCTTGCCATCTATAGTTGAAAAAAATAAGAGTATGGTTTTTAGAGAATGGAGTTGTGCTATGGGTGATTTAGAGAAAAATGTATTGTTTAAAAAAATGAAAATTCTAGAACCTGTTTGTGGCTGTAGAGAAATGGAGCCAAATATTGTTTTTGTCCCCGCTGTGGCTGTTGATATATATGGAAATAGGGCAGGCTATGGAGCTGGATACTATGATAGGACTTTATGCAATATAAATTGTATAAAAATTGCAACCGTATATAATTTTCAGATATTTAATGAGGAGATTGAACATAATGAAAATGATGTTGCAATGGATTATATCTTAACAGAGAATAAATTTATTAGTATTATTTAAAAATTTTTATCATAATTCTTGACTTTAATAAAATAAATTACAGAATATAATTAACCTCTATGCGGCTGATTTATAGAGTTAAAAATAATTATAAAAATAAAAAAATGACAAAAAGAGTAAATGCAAAGAAAAAAGTTAGTAGAGCTTTAGGCGTTAACCTTTGGGGAAGGGCTAATGATCCATTCTTAAAAAGAAATTATAGACCTGGACAACATGGTACAGCGCCAAAAAGAGATACAAACCACAGTATTCACTTGAAAGCTAAGCAAAAAGTAAGAAAATATTATGACATTAAAGAAAGTCAATTTAGAACACTTTTTGATAAGGCTAAGAGATTAAAAGGTAATACTGAGGATCTTTTTGCTGGATTATTAGAAAGCAGATTAGCTTCAATTGTTTATAGGGCAAACTTTGCGCCAACTGTTTATTCGGCTAGACAATTAGTTAGCCATAAGCATATTTTAGTTAATGGAAAAGCGATTAATATTCCTTCATATTTAGTAAAACCAGGCGATGTAATTTCAGTTGCGCCTGCTGCTAAAAAGATTCCTTTAATAAATGAAGCTTTGCAAAATATGGAAAGAGATATACCTAACTATTTAGAATTAAATTCTAATGAAATGTCTGTTAAGTTTTTAAACAAACCAGCATTAGGTGATATTCCATATCCATTTGAACCAGAGTTTAACATGATTGTTGAGTTCTATTCTAAATAATCCAAAGTTATTTAAAGACATAAAGGAGTATATTTTATACTCCTTTTTTAATTAATAATTAACAAGAACATATAAATAAAAATAAAAAATATAATAGCATTTTTTAATTTTTATTAAAAAATAGTTGACTAATTATAAAAAATGGCATATAGTTTACCAAGAATTAATAACAATAAAAAATATGCTATTTAGTTATTCTGATCACAATAGAACTCCTCAAATTGTAGGCGGTGATTTAATGCAGCATCTCCAAGACACAAAAATAGTAGAGAAATACTATGATGTTATAGAAAGACCTGCGCCTTTATTAATGATTGAGCATTCAAAGAAGCTTGATCTTACAGCGACAATAAAACCTGGCACTTTAGCATTTGATATATTTAATAGCACATCATTTTACCATCAAGAATTGCAAAAAGAAGACCTTGCAGCAAAGGTAAGATATTCAACACAATCTGGAAATAGTTTTGTAGAAACAGTGCTGAAGAAGGGTGAAAGCCAGCATCTAAGTCCCCATAAGGGTTTATAATTAATAAAATTTAATAGTATACCAATTTTTAGGCATACTATTTTGTTAAGCAATCTGTAATTATAATAACTATAATATTTTTTTAACCATAGATAGTAAAAATTTTATTTATAGTACATTTAAATATATAAAAGTTTTATAAACTCAATAAATACAAAGTTGAATAGATATTATCTAAAAATTAATAGAACTATCTTATTATGTGATAACAATAGTGCATACTCTGGTGGTATTGTTGTTTTGCTATCATTATCGTCATTTTTATTATTTTTTTTAATGTTTGGTTTTATAAGTGTTTTGATTTCTTTTTCTGGAAGTTTTTTCCTGTTTTCAACCATTAATTCGCTTAATTTTGGACTGGTTTGGGCTATCATTTCTGCCAATACCGCATTTTGTTTTCTATCAATCTCAATTATTTGAACGTCCTTTAGATTTTTTGGTATTTCTATGCTATTTAATGTTTCCTTTAATATTTTTCCAAATTGCTGCACCCAATATACTATCATTCTACTGCTTACATTCATTCTCTGCTCAATTTTTCTAACTCCATGGTTATCCAAGTATCTTTTTAGAACCTCAAGCTTAAACTCATTGCTGTATTTTCTATTTGTTATTGTAAAAGTTCTTTTGCATTTCTTGCATTTATACCTTTGGTTTCCGTTATTTACAATTCCAGCTCGTCTAATATCAATTGAACCGCAGTGTTTGCATATTATATTTTCAGTATTCGGTTTTTCATTTTTTCTCGTCATAATGCTCTGATTTGTTATATACTTTACTATAGTAAAGTATATTATTTTAAAAAGCTATTAAAATGTAGCACTTTTTTGCATATTTTAAAAATCATTTCAAACTTTATTTTTTAAAGTCTTGTTTGAAATGTGACATGATTAAAATTATTATAAAAAATATTATATATTTAAAAAAGATTGCTTTTATATATTTAATTGATGTATTATGATGCTTAAGTTGATTAAACAATGGCAAAAAATGTTTAAAAAAGTTTTAGGTATTATGTTTGTACTGTGTCTGTTAAGTATTCAACAAACATATAGCAAAGAGAAAAAGGTTAAAAATGATTTATCTGTTTTGGATGTGATAAATTACAACTGGTGGTTAGATTTCAAGGATACAAACCTTAATAGATATATTCTTGAAGCTTTAAAAAATAATAATGATGTAAAAATAGCGAGATTAAAGCTTGAAGAATATAATCAATTTGCAAAGTATTCATTTGGCGGTGAACTTCCAAGTGTTTCGGCTGGTTTAGGCGGCTTTGCTCTTGATAGTTCTCCTATTCCTTCATTTATAATGAAAAAAAATGGTTTGGTTCTGCCGTTAACTTTGAGCTATGAGGTTGATATTTTTGGAAAAAATAGGAATAAAACCCAATCGGCTAAAAAACAGGTTGAGGCCTATGAATATCAAATGCAGTCAATATATCTATCCCTAGTTTCAAATGTATCTACAATATATTTCAATGTAATGCAGATTGACAAATTACTTGAACTTAATGATAGGCTTTTATTAATAAAAAATAGCATTCTCAGTGATTTGAACCAAAAATATAGGAATGGTGTTATTAGCGATATAGATATAAATAAAGTAAAACAGGATATTCAAAACATTAATATTAGAATTGATAATCTTAAAAAGGATAGGGTGGAACTCTTGACGCAGTTATGCGTTATGATTGGAGAAGATCCAAATAAATATAATGAATTAAAAATATCAAAACTTGATGATATAAATAGGAATGATATAGCGTTTATCATGTCAAGCGATGCAATATTTTCACGTCCTGATGTTTTGGCGCATGAAAAACAGATGGAACAGGCAAATATTAATATTAAGGTTGCTAGAAAAGAATTTTTTCCAAGTATAAATCTTACTGGCGGAGTATTTTTTACAAATGCGGCCGGTGGCGGACTATTTAGTTCAAACAATACAATAGCCAGCATATTAGGTGGAATTACAGGAGACCTATTTACTGGCGGAAGAAAAAAGGCTAACCTAAATATCATGAAAAGCAGGTATGAACAGACATTTGAAGAATACAGAAAGATTAATCTGCAATCTGTAAAAGAGGTTAATGACAGTCTATATACTTTAAAGACAAACGATAGCATATTAAAAAGAAATATGGACAAATCATCTCTAGAGAAGAAAAACTATGAACACTATAGGGCTATGTTTAAAAATGGCATTATAACAGAAACAGATTTAAAGAAAGTTGAACAGAACATTGTGGCTATAGAAATGGAACTAGCCTCTGCAAAAACTCAAAAATATATAGGATATATAACTCTATATAAGGCTGTAGGCGGAAAACTTTAGAATAATAAATTATTAAAATAACAATAAATTAATGGTAAAAAAAAATGAAAAAATTGGTAATAATTCTTGTAGTAGCTGGAATTTGTGGGGCTTTTGGCTATGATTATTATATAAAACATAGAAAGAGAGATGTTGTACTCTATGGAAATGTTGAGATTAGACAGGTTAACCTTGGCTTTCAGGTACCAGGCAAGCTTGAGGATATGAAGTATGATGAGGGTGATAAAATTAAGGAGGGGGAGCTTTTGGCAAAGCTTGATAAAAAACCATATGAAATAAAATTAAAGCAGGCAAACGCACAACTATTGCAGGCAAAGGTCAATTTAAATAATGCTAATATATATTATAAGCGAAATATTGATCTATGTAGAAGAAAAGCTATTTCTAAGCAGGAATGCGATAATATAAATACTAAAAAGAAGGACGCTGAGGCTATGGTTGAATATGCAAAGGCAATGGTTGATGAAGCCAAGTTATCTTTAGACTATACTGAACTATATGCGCCAAGCAATGGTATTATAATTACAAGAATAGATGAAAAAGGAACAATTTTAGGCGCTGGAAGCCCAGTATATACTCTGTCTTTAAATGATAAGATGTGGGCTAGGGCTTTTATTGAGGAGACATATTTAGGCAAGGTTCAACTGGGGCAGAAGGTTAGGATTTCAACGGATTCAACTAGTAAAACCTATACGGGAATTATTGGATTTATTTCTCCTGTAGCTGAGTTTACACCAAAAAATATTGAAACTCCATCTTTGAGAACGGATTTAGTATATAGGGTCAGGATAGTTATTGAGGATGCGGATAATTATTTAAAGCAGGGCATGCCTATCACGATTAAACTAGATTAACACATAATGGAGTATTTATGGCTCAAAATATTGTTGAAGTCTCAAATCTAGTAAAAAAATTTGGTGATAATACAGCTATTAATAATATATCCTTTGGTATTGAAGAGGGGAAGGTTATCGGATTAGTAGGACCTGATGGTGCTGGAAAGACAACTCTGATGAGGCTGTTGGTAGGACTTCTAGATCCAACGGGCGGTAGTATAATGACGGTTGGTCTAAATCCATCTACTCAAGGAGATAAGTTAAATAAGGTTATAGGCTATATGCCCCAAAAGTTTGGATTGTATGAGGATTTAACAGTTCAGGAAAATTTGAATTTATATGCAGATTTAAAGGAAATACCTTTAGACGAAAGGGACGAAAAATTTAAGACGCTATTAGAATTTACCAGTTTAGCGCCATTCACTAAAAGGCTTACTGGCAGACTGTCTGGTGGTATGAAACAGAAGCTTGGTCTTGCGTGTGCACTTCTTGGAGAACCAAGATTCCTTGTGCTAGATGAACCAGGTGTTGGTGTTGATCCTATATCAAGAAGGGATTTAATGCAGATGGTTAGAAAACTTAATAAAAATAATATGACTATTCTATGGTCTACTTCATATCTTGATGAGGCTGAAAGCTTTGATAGCGTTATTCTGTTGAATGAAGGAAAAATATTATATAATGGTATTCCAGCCGATTTAACAAAAACAATGGACGGCAATGTTTTTCA
Organism: uncultured Rickettsiales bacterium; assembly: GCA_944391025.1. Taxonomy (GTDB): domain Bacteria; phylum Pseudomonadota; class Alphaproteobacteria; order Rickettsiales; family UBA1997; genus CALXSC01. The sequence goes on along the minus strand of CALXSC010000017.1, from coordinate 12,618 downwards.
TATAGAGGGTTTAAATGTAAACAATAGAACCTTATTGAGAAAGATATTAAGGAGCGGACAAAAGGTAATTGATGTAGTCATTGAGGGTGAAACATTAAGATTAGTTACAAAGGATGAAAAAATAAAAGAGAAGTTTAAGGGCCATCTAAAACCTGTTCCGCCAAGATTTGAGGATGCTGTTATTAACATTTTGGGAGGTATTCCACTTAGTGAATCCAAATTATCAAAGGCTACACATATTGATACAAATATTGAATATGTTATAGAAGCAGACCATTTAACAAAGGTTTTTGGAGATTTTACGGCCGCTAAGGATATAACATTTAAGATTAAGAGAGGTGAGATTTTTGGACTTTTAGGACCTAATGGCGCAGGAAAATCAACATCTTTTAGAATGATGTGTGGGCTTTCAAAACCAACAAGTGGAAATGCTTATGTAATGGGTATAAATATGAGAGATAATCCTGTTGAAGCTAGAAGCCAACTTGGTTATATGGCACAAAAATTTTCGCTTGTTAGTTCTTTAAGTGTTAGACAAAATTTGTCTTTTTTTTCTGGAATATATGGACTTCAAGGAAAAGAGCAGTTAAAAAAAATTGATGAGATTTCAAAAATATTTGATTTTGAAAAATATATAGATAGTAGATCTGGTGATTTGCCATTGGGATTTAAACAAAGACTTTCACTTGCTTGTGCGATTATGCATAATCCACCGATATTATTTTTAGATGAACCAACTTCTGGTGTAGATCCAATTACTCGTAGAGACTTTTGGAATCACATAAATTCAATGGTAGAACAAGGGGTTACAGTTATGGTTACAACACATTTTATGGATGAAGCTGAGTATTGTGATAGAATAGCTTTAATTTATAAAGGTCAAGCTATAAAAATGGGAACACCTAATGAAATTAAAAATAATGGTGAAACAATGGAAGATGCTTTTATAAGAACTATTCATGAATATGATGAAGATGAAAAAAATAATAAATTTAGTCAATGGGGGAATTAATGAAAATTTTAAATGCCTTAATTGAAAAAGAATATCATCAAATACTAAGAGATCCAAGTAGTTTAATTATTGCTTTCGCTTTGCCACTTATGCTTATTTTTATTTTTGCTTATGGTGTAAATCTTGATACTAATAAAAGTAATTTAGGATTATTAAATGAAGATTTAGATGGCAAAGAATTTGCATCAAGTATTTCTGGGACTAAATATATTAAAGTTTTTAATTATAACGATAGAGCACATATGGTTGATGATTTAATTGCTAAAAAGATTGATGCTATAATGATAATACCATCTGATTTTTCAAGTAAATTAAAAAGTCCATTTGAAATTGCTAATGTTCAAGTTATTACAGATGGAACTGAAACTAATAGTGCTGTTTTTGTAAATTCATATATTTTAGGATCTATTGCTAATTGGCAAAAGATATATTCTATTGAGAATGGAGAAAAATATAAAACATTAATTGATATTCAAACTTCTGCTTGGTTTAATAAAGATTTAAATGGTTTAAATACAATGCTTTCAAGCTCCATTGCAACTATTATGAGTTTAATTGGAATTTTATTGACAGCCTTAGTTCTTGCAAGGGAATGGGAAAGGGGGACTATGGAATCTCTACTTTCAACAAGAGTAAGAAAAATAGATATTATATTAGGAAAATATATACCATATTATATTTTAACAATGATTTCAACTTTGTTATGTTTTATTGTCTGTGTATTTGGTTTTGATGTTCCTTTTAGGGGATCTTTTCTTATGTTTTTAATATCTGGAAGTTTTTTTATTCTAGCTTCTATTGGTGAGGGTTTATTGATTTCTGCAATAACAAAAAATCAATTTTTATCTTGTATTATTGCTGCAAGTATAGGTTTATTACCATCTATGTTGTTAAGTGGAGCTATTTTTCCAATATCATCAATGCCAATAGTTTTTCAATGGTTAACTTATATTGTGCCGGCTAGATATTTTATACCAATAATCCAAAACCTATTTTTAGCTGAAACTATGTGGAATATAGTTATACCACAAACAATATATTTATTTATTAGTTCTGTTATATTTTTTATATTAGTATATAGATCGTTTAATGAAAAATTAGAATAGGAGCAATATAAAATCATGAATAAAACATTAAATAGGATAAAATCTTTAACAATAAAAGAATTTCAAAATTTATGGGTAGATAAAAGAATAACTGCTATGTTATTATTATCTCCTGTAATACAACTTTTAATATTTGCTTGGGCTGTAACACTTGAAGTTAAAAATGTTAGTATGATTATTTTTGATAAAGACAATACTGAGTATTCAAGAGAATTGTCTATGAGGTTTAATAACGATTCTATAATTAAAGAAGTTATTTTTGTTAACAATTACAAAGATATGAAATATTTAATTGATAATCAAAAAGCACTTTTCGCAATTATTATACCTCAAAATTTTCAAAAAAATATTATCTCTAAAATAGGAACAGAAGTTCAATTTATTCTTGATGGTAGAAAAACTAATTCATCACAAATATTTTCAAGTTATGCTAATAAGATATTGCAAACATTTCAACTTGAAATAGCTAATACTTCACCAAAAATACAGATAGATACTCGTAATTGGTTTAATCCAAACCTTGAATATCAATGGTATATTTCTATAACTTTAACTGCAATTCTAGCTATGATAACAGCTCTAATAATCACGGCTCTATCACTTGCGCAGGAAAAGGAATTTGGTACATTTGACCAGACCATAGTTTCACCGCTCCAACCAACCGAAATTTTAATTGGAAAAACTATACCAGCTATTGTATTTGCGCTTGTTGTTACTGGCATAATGATTATCGCTGGAGTTGTAATATTTGGAGTTCCTGTAATATCACCAATATGGTTAATATTCTTAGTTACAACTATATTTTTATTATCAATTTCTGGTGTTGGATTGTTTATATCAAGTATGTGTAAATCGCAACAGCAAGCTATTCTTGGAGTTTTCGCTTTTATGGTTCCATCGCTACTTATTTCTGGTTTTGTTAGTCCAATAGAACAAATGCCAATTTTTATGAAATTTATAGGTTATATAAATCCTGTAACATATTATATTTTATTAATGAAAGGTTTATTTTTAAAGAGTATACCATATTATTTAGTAATAAAATACTCTATACCTTTGATAGCAATATCTTTTTTTACATTAACATTTGCTGGTTGGTTTTTTAAGAAAAGGCTAGATTAACTGAAATCAATAATATTATAATTTATATAATAAAATTCAACAAATATATTGCAAATAAATTTTTTGAAAATACTATTTAACTATATGGAAATTTTTTATATATGATGAAGGTTGAAATAAAGGGAATATTTGTTAAGACGCTATTGATAATTCTAGCAATAAGTTTTGTATTGTTTGGTATCATTAATTTCTTTTCTGGCGTTGGACATACTAATATATTGAAAATTGATAATGAAAAAATAAGCGTTAATAGATTCGCTAAATTTTTAAATGAAAGAAGAAACCAGTATTATAATTCTGACCTAGGCAATTCTGATTTAGACTTTATTAACTCCCAAGAATTTGTAAGATTGGCTCTATCGGATTTTGCTAGCGAAACTTTATTCTATGTTGAAGTTAAAAAATTAAATCTCCAGCAGCCTAAAGAATCTGTATTAAATGATATATATAATGAACCTATGTTTAGGGATGAAAATGGCAGTTTTGATATAAAAATATTCAAAGCAGCATTAGCTAGAAGCGGATTAACTGAGGACGGATATATTAATTACCTGTCAATGTTCAATAGCAGAAATAGTTTAGTTCAACTTTTAACATTGCAAAATTTAAGCAATAGGTTTATTTTAAATCCATTGGTAAGGCTTGAAAATAAATATGTTGTGGCTGATGTAATAAAAATAAATCCTAAAAATTTAAAAACTGATGTTAAAAAACCTAGTGATAAAGAGATTGAGAAATATTACAATGAAAATAAAAATGATTTTATAATTCCTGAGGAAAAAATTATATCATACATTGAAGTAGATCTTAATAAATACAAAGGTGAAGAAGCAAAGACAAAATTATCTGAACTTGAAGATTTAATATTGTCATCAAAAGATATAGATGATGTAGCCAAAGTTTTTAATGTTAAAAAAAGTAGTTTGACTTATTCTGAAAAAAAGAAAGATATTCCAGATGACTTAAATTTAGAAGTATTACAATATGGAGTTGGGACTTTTTCCGATTTAATATATAAAGATAACAATATGTATAAAGTATATTTTATTGAGGAAATATTGCCAACAAAGACCCTTAGTCTAGCTGAAGCAACTCCAGAAATAACTAATATATTATTGGAAAAATCTAGAAAAAATAATGAATTATTTGTATTAGATAAGATGATAACACAAATGAAAAATAACAACATTGAAAAAATTATTTCAAGGAATAGTGATGAATTAGTTAAGAATGAAACTATCTATAGAAATAATTTATTCTATCCAGATGAATTTATTAATGAATTATATGGTTTGAGCGCAACAAAAAGCTTTACAAAGCCAATATTTGATGCTGAACATAATATTTATTTGATTGGCTATTTAAAAGAAATAAGGGAAGTGCAACAAAACGATAATAGGTTTGTATCACCTGAGACTTTAGCCAATAAAATCAATAGGTCATATAATAATTCTGTTCTAAAATTATTTCAAAAATATTTATTTGATACAAATAAAATTATTGTAAATAATAAATTACTTGATAGTTTAGAATAATGGTTGTAATATTATAATATAATGTCCTCATAGCTCAAATGGATAGAGCAATCGCCTCCTAAGCGATAGATGTGAGTTCAATTCTCGCTGAGGACACCATCTTTAAATATTGAATTTTCTTGTTGCAGTACGGATTTTATATTGTCTATTTTTTGTGGCTTTTTGAATTTTTTTTAAGATTCACGATTAATAATGCCGCAAATAATATATAATTTAGCTGTATTGGCTTAACCCTATAGAGATATTTCTATAGGGTTTCATAAAATTAGAATTTAATTTTTTTAAAAAAATCTTTCACTTTTTGAATTGGAGAAAAATTAAAAAATTTTTTGCAAAAATATTCTGCGCCAATAAAATATAAAATAGTTGATATTAAATTAAATAACATTTATTGCTTCTTTTTTGATTTTTTTTTTGTGTTTGGACAAAAAATTTGTTTGGGAAGTATATAAATTATTTGACTTTTAAAAAACATTAAGCAAGAATATAAGTTAAAATATTCATTTTTTATGAAAAATCATTTTTTCAACTTTAAGTTGAAAATTAATTTTTTGTCAACTTTTAGTTAAAAAGTTCTTGACAATATAAAATAATGGTTTAATTTAATAGGTGATGTAGTTTGAAATCTTTTTTAAGTAATTTATTTTATTTAAAATTAAAGGAATGATAATTAATCCAACATATTTTTTGGAATAGGTTGTTTAAAAAATTAATGGGTGGTTTATTAAGGTTTGGATTGCATCTTGATAAATCACCCACCTGTTTTATTTCAATTTCGTATTATTGATCCAACAGTTTTTTATTGCATAAATAATACCTATTAGTTGATATTAAATGATTGACTATTATTTTATAAAATTTTATTATGAAGAAAAACAATATTTAATTGATGAATAAAGGATATATTTCTTCAATAAATGGAAGCGTGATTCAGGCAAAGTTTGATGAATTGCCTAAAATTCATAATAAACTCATTGCTAATGATATAGTTATTGAAGTTTTAGAACTGGTGGATGACAGGGAGATTAAAGGCGTTGCTTTAAATAGTGTTTCTGGATTAAGTTTAAACGATGAAGTGTTTGATACAGGAGAAACTATAAAGGTTCCTGTTGGTGAAGAACTGCTTGGAAGAATGCTAAATGTTTTTGGCGAGCCGATTGACAATAAGGGCGATATAAATTCAAATAAATTTGCTTCAATACATCAAAAGCCTATAAAACTGTTTCAACACAACACAACCCAAGAAGTCTTTAAAACTGGTATAAAAATAATAGACCTATTGTGTCCATTGGAAGCTGGAGGAAAGGCTGGACTTTTTGGCGGCGCTGGTGTTGGCAAGACTGTATTGATTACGGAAATGATTAATAATATGGGTTTAAGCTATTCTGGTGTGAGTATCTTCTGCGGTATTGGAGAGAGAAGCAGAGAGGGTGAAGAATTATACAATGAAATGGTTGAGTCCGGTGTTCTTGATAAAACTATAATGATTTTTGGACAGATGAATGAACCATCTGGCACAAGGTTTAGGGTAGGGCATACAGCCTTAACAATAGCAGAATATTTTAGGGACACTAAAAAGCAGAACGTTTTATTGCTTATTGACAATATATTTAGGTTTGTTCAGGCTGGAAATGAGGTTTCAAGTTTGATGGAAAGAATACCTTCACACGTTGGATACCAATCAACGCTTGCAAGTGATATAGCGGCTCTTGAGGAAAGAATATCTGGAACTAAAGAGGCATCCGTTACATCAATTCAGGCTGTTTATGTACCGGCCGATGACTTTACAGATCCGTCTGCAACCCATATATTTTCACACCTATCAGCTTCGGTTGTTCTATCAAGAAAAAGAGCTAGCCAGTCGTTATATCCAGCTGTAGATCCATTGCAATCAACATCTAACATGCTGTCACCAACAATAGTTTCAAAGGAACACTATGAATGCGCTAAAAATGTTAAGAAGATATTGGCTGAATATGAAGATTTAAAAAATATAATAGCTATGCTTGGGTTGGAAGAGTTGTCAACAAAAGATAGAAGAACTGTTGCTAGGGCTAGAAAAATAGAAAGATTTTTAACACAGCCTTTCTTTACAACAACGCAATTTACAAATATACCCGGTGTATTTGTTCCTATTGAAAAAACAATAGAAGGTTGTAATAAAATTTTAAATGGCGACTATGATGAATATCCAGAACAGGCATTTTTTATGATTGGCGATATTGACCAGGTTAAAAAATAGAAAATATTTTATATATTTGGCAGCTTATTTTGTTAAGTGCAACATTTATACTATTATTATTTATTCTATTTTGGTGATTATACACCCAATAAATCCAAACAATCTAATTTATGGTAGTTAATGTAGTTGGTATGGAAAGTTGTAAAATAGAGACAGAAATGTATAAAAAGAGGAATGCGGGAGGGGGACAGCCGCAGGGCTTTTTCTTTTGAATGAGGCGATTGTTTACTGGTTATGATAATGTAAATATGAGTCTGGGCTAATTTTGGGTAGAAAAAAAGCCCTAGGCTATGGTCTAGCAACGATAGGAGCGCCAATATTAAGAACAAGAAAAAACCTACATGCAATTATAAAAAAGGTATAAAATATGGAAGGGCGCTTCTATACCGCTGTTGCGGCCGCCCCCGCTGGTCCAACGATAATATAATCATACTATTTTTAGTTGTAAAATTATTGGCAAAGACAATTAATAGTTTTATAACTATCCTATTATAAATTAAAATCTTTACTATGAAGAAAAGTACATTATTTGTTTCAGTTATTTTCTTTGGATTATTATCCATTGTTCCATACTCGTTTGCAAATGAATCCGATAATATTTTGAAAAAGAAGTTATTGATATGAGAAATGTTGCTGAAAAGAAATTTGATAATGTATCACAAATACAAAAGGTTAGACAGGAAGATGAAATTGTAAATATTAAGGGCTATGTGATTAAAAAAATGAGCAAGGACAAATTTTTATTTAAAGATTCAAGCGGTCAAATAGTTCTTTCTGTAAATAAGAAATTAGCTGATGTTGTAGGACATATAAATAATAAAACTGAAGTTGAAGTAACCGGAAAGTATAGAAAAGGTATGTTCTATGGCGATGAAATAGACCTTAGAAGCCTTACCATACTTAAATAATTAATTAGTATTGAGTGATCCATTAATTATTTTTAAACATATGTCTTTAAGTTCAGATGTACTTTTAGCTATCATTTTGGATTTGTTTTTTACGCTTTCCCTTTCAATAACACCGCAGAAGCATATGTAGTTATCTACTGCGTTGTATAGTATTGTTTCTAAATCTGTGAATCCATCTCCAACCATTGTGTTTTTACCAATTAAAATACCTTCATTTTTTAATTTATTAATCATCTTTACCTTTCCCTGTTCTTGTAAAATGACATTGTCTTTTGCCTTTTCTACAATATTATTTTTATTATAAATGAATTCGTTAGCATATATGTTTTTTTCAGGTATTTCTAAAATTTTAGCAGTAGGTATAATCATTTCTTTGAAACCACCACTTATTATAAAAATATTTACATTATTATATTTTTTTAATTCAAAAATTAAGTCTTTTATACCATCAGTTGTTTCATTTTTAGTTTTTTCGGATATTTTATTTACAAGTTCTTTATTTATTGTAGCTAGTTTTAATCTTTGAGACATTGAATCTTGTGGTGATATTAGACCTTCCATTGCCATTTTTGTTATTTTTTCAACTTCTAAAATTTTTTCTTTATTATTTCCAAGAGCAAGATTTAAAACATCGTTTAGAGATTCGCTTTTTATTAAAGTAGAATCAAAATCAAATAAAAAATTCATATATCAGCTTAATTTAACTCTTCTCTAGGAATATTTTAACTTAATTTTTATCCAAGTCAAGCAATTTGCTTTTAGAAGAAAAACCTAATACCCAAATCTATATTATGTGTTTGAACATTATATTTTTCCTTTGATTTTACAAGATTTAGATTAAAATATGTATTGCCATTAAACTCGCTTCCAGATGGTCTTGTGCCAGCACTGTTAACATCTGTTATCCTAGTAAATGTTTGCTCCATATCCTGCATAAATATACCTCTATATCCCAAATAAAATACCAATGATTCATCTGAAATTGGATATGAAAGCCCAACCATAACTTGACCACCAAAAACAGTGCTTGAGCCTTCATTTACGAATGTTGTTATATCGCCAGTAATTACACCTAATCCAACACCAACATAAGGTCTTATTTTTGATTTTGCATATACCCTTTCAAATATAAAATTTAACATATAAGTTTTTACTGATAGTTCGGCAACTGGCAGCATATTATTGGTTAAGGTTGTATACTGAACTTGACCAAGATCATTTATATAATTTGTTATTTCTCCAGAGGTCTGCAAATATTGATTAAATATTATGCCTTTTCCATTTGTATCTGGACCATTGTATTTTGCAAAATTTTTACCATAGTCATTTGTTTCAAGCGTCATTTGGGAGTATTCAAATTCTATTCTAATGCCATTCCTCCAATATAAGCCGCCAGAAACATAGAAGTTAAAATTACCATCCATATTCCATACATTTTTTTGGTTAAAATATTGGTGATTTTGTGGAATTTCCTCTGCTTTAACAGTTAAATCTTTAGAAAAAGTATATCTTCCGCCAGCTCCAAAAAATAATCTTGCATCCTTTAGATGAACCTCTTCTCTACCTTCCGTATATTTTAATTTGCCTTTATATTGGTTTGGTATAGCTAACGTTTCTGTATATTGAACGTTCTGTAATTTATCCTTTTGCTCTTTGTTTAATTGTTCAATTTGCAATTCTTCTGGAGTTACTAGCCTTGTTGCTGCATATAAATTGAATATACATAGACAATTTAGTACAAAAAAAATAGATAAAAATTTAACCTTTCCCATTTAATATAAAAAAGAACACATGGCTAAATTATAGAATTGACAATATATTTTTTCAAGTTATTTTATTAATATTATTTTAAAGCGAAAACAAATGATTAAAAAAATTATACTATTACTATTCCCAATATTACTTTTGCCAGCCACGAGTTCCGCTATCACACTTGGCAGTTCAATAGGCTTTAATTTCGGTAGATTGGATTTAAAAACTAAAGAAAAAAATATATATGGATATTCAACTAATGATTCCAACATTGATATTGGACTGTTCTATAAATATAATTGGAATATAAGAAGAATGTTTATAGGTGTGGAATTCTTCTATGATTTTCTAAATTTAAAAAACTTTATTGATACCACATCAATAAATATCAGATATAGATATGGTACAAACTTAAATTTAGGCTATGATATAACTGAAAATTTCTCGCTATATGGAATAGTCGGATATGGATTAATTAAGTATAGGGCGGTTAATGGCGGAACTGAATACCTTGATAAGGATAATAATCTTAGATTTAGAGCTTTGTATGGTTTTGGCGTGAGCTATAATATGTCAGTTAGTTGGAAAATTAATCTTGAATATAATATACAGACTTTAAATGTTAAACTTTTTGATGGCAATAGGATGTATAATTTAAAAAATAATATAGAATCTATAAAATTTTCACTTATATATAAATTTTAAAAATATAAATATAATAGCCATATCAATTCACTAATATGGCTATTTTTTGTTTTTTTATTTATTGCTAGCTATTTTCTTTTCGTATTCACATATTTCTTCTGTGTTTTCTTTAAACATGATTCTTTCATTGTGTTCGCCTTTCTTTCCAACGTTGAATGATTCAACTGGTCTGTGGTATCCCATAACTCTTGTCCATACCTGTGTTTTTTCACCGCAATGAGGACAAACTTTCTGCTCACCATTCAGATAACCATGGTTGCAGCATGTTGAGAATACAGGTGTGATTGTAATATAAGGCATTTTATAGTTGCTCAATACTGTTCTTACAAATCTTTTACAAGCTTCAGCTGTTGAAATTCTTTCACTCATATATAGATGTAGAACTGTACCGCCGGTATATTTGCTCTGCAAATCATTCTGTAGATTTAATGCTAGGAATGGGTCATCTGTATAGTTTGCAGGCAATTGCGTACTGTTTGTATAATATACGTTCGGATATGTGCCAGCTTGGATAATATTTGGATATCTCTTTCTATCTTCCTTTGCAAATCTATATGTAGTGCCTTCTGCTGGAGTTGCTTCAAGATTATATAAATTTCCAGTTTCATTTTGATATTCTTTTAATTTATTTCTCATAAATTCAAGAATTTCAGTAGCTAGAGCTACTCCTCTTGGGTCGCTAATATCATAGCTATCATCTGTAAAGTTTCTAATCATTTCATTCATACCGTTGATACCAATTGTTGAGAAATGATTTCTAAAGTGTTTTAAATATCTTTTTGTATATGGATAAAAACCTCTTTCATATAGCTCTTGAACGAAAACTCTTTTCTTTTCCAAAGTTGATTTAGCTAGATCCATTAACCTTTCAAGTTCCTTTAAAAGACCCTGTTTATCACCAATTTTTGCAATACCATCAGAATATCCCTTAAACCTATATCCAAGTCTTGCCATATTTATTGTTACAACACCAATTGAGCCTGTCATTTCTGCCGATCCAAAAAGACCATTTCCTCTCTTTAAAAGTTCTCTTAGATCAAGCTGTAATCTGCAGCACATACTTCTAACAGCACCTGGCTTATATGCGTCAGGGTTTTCAACAAGATTTCCATCTTTATCTCTCATATATTGGCTTCCGATAAAGTTTTGGAAATATGAACTGCCAACCTTTGCAGTATTTTCAAATAGTGCATTTGCAGCTGGAGTATTCCAATTGAAATCCTCAGTAATATTAACTGTCGGAATAGGGAATGTAAAAGGTTGTCCCTCATTGTCCCCCTCAGTCATAACCTCGTAGTATGCTACATCTATTAATTCTAATTCCTTTTGGAAGTGCTTATATGTTAATTCTTCAAGACTGTCAACGCCTCTTTCTCTAGCTCTTTTTAAAATATCATTTTCTTCAAGCAGATTTCCTTCGCCTAATCCTTTGAATAGGTGCTGTCCCTTTCTTGTAGGAAACTGATCCTTTAAATCTTCAGGAACTGTAAAGTCCATTGTAACATTTGTAAATGGAGATTGACCCCATCTAGCCGGTACATTTAAATTATAAACAAAGCTAGCTATAGCTCTTTTAATCTCTTTAAAACTTAAATTGTCTATAAATACATAGGGAGCAAGATAGGTATCAAAACTACTAAAAGCCTGAGCGCCAGCCCATTCAGACTGTAAAATACCTAGAAAGTTAGCCATCTGTCCAAGCGCACTTCTAAAGTGTTTAGGAGGTTGCGCAGAAACTCTACCTCTAACACCATTAAAGCCCTCGTCAAGCAATGCTCTTAAAGACCAACCGGCACAGTATCCGCTAAGATTATCTAAATCATGTATATGGTAGTCCGCTATTCTATGCGCTTCACCTTCTTCTTTGGAATATATATTATCCAACCAATAATTTGCTATTAATTTTCCTGATAGATTGCTAATTAATCCAGCATTGCTATAGCCAACGTTAGCGTTAGCATTTATTCTCCAATCTTCCTTATCAATATATTCTTGAACGGAATGTTTGGAACTAACCTTGGTATCTCTTAGTTGGTCTTTAGCTTCATATTCACCCTCAATTTCTTCCCTGATATATTCTTTGTATACTTTATATAGTTTTTTTTCTAATAGTTCTTGTTTAATTACGTCTTCTTCGTTTCCAGAGATTAATTTAAGGTTGCTTTTTTGTAAATCGTTTAGAAAATCTGAAATAGAATTTTTATTTGCTTTTTTAAAATCTTTTGCCAATTTATTT
>CALXSC010000016.1 GCA_944391025.1 uncultured Rickettsiales bacterium | reverse complement strand
TAAGGCGGGATGCAAAGAGTCATCATTCCCTTCTGTCAAGGCTAACAGCACTATTGCGGTGTTTGATGATGGAAGCAGCGCCAAGGGGAATAAATATACGGTGGGAACAAAGGCGGAGCTGGGGTGCGGCGGTAATTATTATGAAAATAGTAATAATGACTTGTACGCGCTTTGCAACAATGATGGAACATGGACTATGTATGGATCATGTTATATTAAAACATGTAGTAAAAGCTCATTATCATATTCAGGTTCTTCATTTGATAAGAGTGGTACTGTTAATATTGGGACGACAGTATCAGGAAGCTGTACTAATATATGCTATAGTGGTAATATTAAAGCAACATGTGTAGATGGTGGAGTAAGTGGAAACTCTACAAAATGGTCATACTCTGGAACATGCAGCTTTGATAGCAAAAAGTGTTGCTCTGGACTACCAAGTAGTGCCTCGTTCTCTAGCGGTGATTGGTCTTGTACAGCTTCGCCGAATTCATACTATCAAAATAGTACAGTTGGCACAAAATTCTCATACAGCTGTTGTAGCCATGGACTTAAGGATAATGGTTGTTCCGATGATTGTTGCCATTACGCTAGAGGAACTTGTACAGCAACATGTGGCTCTGATGGAAAGTGGACTACAACTTGCAATGACCAAAGCAGAAAATGGTGTGGTGATGGTTGTCATCAAGCTGGTAGTTGCGGTGGTTGTTGGGTAAATCCATAGTTTAATAACATTAGTATATAATTATGTTTATTAAATTAAAATTTACATTAATTTTATGTTTAATATTAAACTTTATAAATTATTCAACATACGCTACTGGTTATAATTCGGATTATTATAATAGATATATTTATTCAAATATAAAATTAAATAATCCGAACGATATAGCTAAATATGTAGAAGATAATAGCGGTGAGCAGTTTACAATTGGTTGTGTATCAAAGAGCATTTTTGGGACTGGAGTATTGTTATTTTCGCAAGACCCTAAAAATGAATATCTATTTAGGGGTAAGGATTTGGAAATAACGATAGGCGAGCTTCTAGAAAATAGGAAAAACTACCTTAAATCACTAAAGAATCCGACACAGATACAAATAGATAAGCTAGATTTTATTAATAAATTAATGGTTTTTATTGATAGCAGGATTTTAAACACAGAAGTTTATAAAGTTTTAAACCATACAAGCATATTTGCTGACGATTTTAATAAATACCTATTATATCTATTAGCACAAAAGATTGTAAATATTTTTCCAGAAAAAGAGAGGGAGCTTCTTACTTTAAATATGATACAATTTTTATCTTCTAGAGAGACAAAAGAAAAGGAAGTAAAATATAGCAATATGGGATTCATGTATATGATTAAAATAATGTCCCTAATGACTGATAAAGAGAATTTCTATGCAGAAGTAAATGAAAGAATATTAAAACCTCTAAAAGTTGAAGAAAAGTTCATTCCCATTCATATATTAAACAGAGAAGATTTAAAAAATAGATTTCCGAATCAAAATTATTATTCAAAATTTAAAGATAGAGTAGTTTTAATAAAAATTTATGATATAACATATGGAGAAATGGATACATTAAACGGTGGTCTAATAACCGACCTTGATTCCGTCTTGAAGGTTACAAAAGAAATCAGCAAAATGTATTTTGGCTTTAAAAACGTATTAACAGACAATCCGGAATTAATGAGCAATCTTTTATTTAAATATAAAACCATCTACGACAAGTCAAAAAATGAACTATATTCATTAGGTACATATATAGATGTATTAGACAATAGTCTAGTTATGAAAATGACAGGCATTGTCTTTGGAAGAAGAACTATTATAGAATTTTTCATAGACAAAATTAAGGATTATGAGAACGACAAATACAATAATTATATATATGAACCAAAAAATTACAAAAAATCAATAAACAATACAGCAATCATTGAAATTACAAACGATTTTTTAGACAGAATCTTTTTTAGTAACATAAACTTTCAATTTAACTCTATAGAATCCAAAAACATATTAGCAAAAACAATATATAATAACTTCAAGGATGGTGAAAAAATCAATTCAGAAGATGTTGAATGGTATATAAATTACAATCCAAAAAAATTAATAAAAGAATTAAAAATAGAGATTGATAGAAATATATTAGAATCAGGAATAACAAAAGAAAAACAGGAGGAGTTAAAAAAGGAATTTGCAGGATATTTTGAAAAACTTAGAGAATTTCTTCGTATTTCAAATTAATGTTTTTCAAAAATCTTTTACAGAAAATGCTTATATTTCTAAAATCCCTAATATTTTCAACAGCAATCATATTATTTTCAATATTTTTCCTTGGGTTAGGCTTTTTGTTTGTAAAAATTTTTATTAAAACAGATAAATCTAATAAAATGGACTATTTGTTAGTTGTGTGGTGTAAATTTATAATGTTAATGCTGAAAAATGTAGTCAAAATCAATTACAATATAATCGGCTTTGAAAAACTAAATAAAAATAAAAACTATCTTATAGTATGCAAACACGAATCTGTCTGGGAAGCCTTTGTTATGCACACAATAATGGATAGGGCGCCAGCATTTGTACTAAAAAAGGAAATGCTATCAGTACCATTTTTTGGCTGGGCATTATCAAGTGGCACACACATTGGAATTGACAGAAAAGAAGGCTTAACCTCCCTTAAAAAAATAGTCAAAGAGAGCAAATTCTACATTAAAAAAGATAAGAATATAATCATATTTCCACAGGGAACAAGAGTTCCATATAATTCAAATACAAATGACTATCTATACAAGATAGGCTTTGTAGTTTTAGCAAAAGAACTTGGTGTTGATTTAGTCCCAGTTGCCTTAAATTCAGGTAAATTATGGAAAAAGAAGCAATTTATGAAATATCCTGGAACTATTACTATGGAGTTTATGGAACCAATTAGGTATGAAGATATAAAAAGAATGAAGAATGGTGAAATTTTAGATACCGTAGAAAATCTAATAGAAAATAGATGTAAGATACTAAACGAGAATTAAAATCATAAGGTATAATAAAATTCTACCATTTTTCCTAGATTTAAAGAATAATTATTCATTTAAAGAAAAAATATAGATAACCATTAAGGAAATTTTGAATGATAAAAAATATTAGAGTGTTTAAATTTTAGTATCTTGCATCTATTTTCTATTAGATTATAAACCTCAATTTAGGTTTTGTATTAATTAAACAAACTATATATTTTATATACTTTACTTAATTTTTCATTTAATCATATTTATATCTTAAATAAAAAAACCATTACCAAACTGTGTTCTATTTGAATATTTAGAAGCAATTACGTAGCTGGATTTATAGCAGCTTGAGCCACTGCCACCTCTCCCAGAACTTTTTTCTCTGATGTCATCCTATCAATATAATCCACCGCCACACCATCTTCCAGTTTTGCCTTCAGAACATCATTACCGCGATTTCCCCAACTTTCATTACCAGACTATCTACTAACTAATGTACTTTTCTTTTACAATTTACAGAGGTGCAACTGCCTTTTTGTCTATCTTTTTCACCAATACAGCCAATACTAAATTGTTAGTTTTTATTATTGGCTTATTGGCCGTGTAATATTTAGCTTTTGCTCTTTTAAGAATTTAGCAGCCAGAACTGTTAGTTCTGCTTGGAGAGCAAGCACTGCTGCAACCACAACTTACAGATGCCGTATAACTTTGAGTTAAACTACCATTGTTACAACAAATTTCAGTACTTCCAATATATGCATAAGCGGTAACGCCATTTGCTCTATGTGATTGTGTTTGTCCAGGAACACTTAGGCAACTTCCATGTTTAATAGTTTGAGAAATATTAAAAGAATAACCTGTACCTCTTCTACATACAGTAGGACCACCACAGCAAAAGCCTACACAGAATTGTCCTTCACAGTTACACCATTTTTCTTCAGTAGATATATATTTACTGGTTTGCGTACAATCCTTTCCGCACGTTCCACTACCACTATAAACCCACTCAGACCTGCCAGTAGAAGTATTAAGCGTGCAGGTAGCAACCTGTGCCGTTCCATCTAAACTGTATCCAGAATTACATGTCATAGTCTTTGTAGCCCCTGGACATGTATTAGTAGCAGTTTTATCAGGACATGTTCCTGGCTTTGTGTCTTTCCATGTTGCACCTGTTATATATTTTAGAGAAGTAGGACACTTTGAAACAGTACAACTTCCACTCACACTCCAACTGCCATCATTATTACACGTTGCATATAGATCTTTGCTTGACTCTTCATAATATCCGCTCTTGCACCCCAGCTCCGCCTTTGTTCCCACCGTATATTTATTCCCCTTGGCGCTGCTTCCATCATCAAACACCGCAATAGTGCTGTTAGCCTTGACAGAAGGGAATGATGACTCTTTGCATCCCGCCTTA
>CALXSC010000015.1 GCA_944391025.1 uncultured Rickettsiales bacterium | reverse complement strand
TCGCTTCGGCACTTCGCCGACCAACAGGTTAAAATGATTGTGCAAGCACATCATTTTTCTGCTTCGTGCTTGATATTCGTTTACTTCGTAAACTCATCTCGCACTTCGGCAATCGTTCGTTTCACTCACTGGTGAAATTGTGCAAGCACATTTCCCCTTGCCTTCGTGCTTGTTTATTTTTAAATATCTATTTGCAAAAGTAGATAATATGCATCAACTAAAATTGAAATAGCTATAAAAAGAACCCTTTGTTGGGTTCTTGAATTTTATATTTTTCTTGGAGGTATGCTTTTATCGGTTTTTAATTTAGATACATCGCGTCCGCAATATCTCCTTCCTTCTATGCACGCCTTTTTGTAGCATGCCGGAGTTAGTTTTTCCGCCAAATCTTTGTGGTTGTGTTCCATTAGATAGTCATGCAATTGTTTGCTTGCATGATATATTTCTTCCTGTGCTGACCAGCAAAGCCTTTTTTCCTGTTCGTGTATTAGACCATTTAGGTCGCTTAATTTTGTGTAGCCAGCCATTACACCGTATGGAGCTATTGCCAATGCTAGGTTTTTGTCAATTCTTATAGCTAATTCGGCGTACTGCTGCATATATTCTAAAGCTATGTTCTCAAGGCCAAGCTCTTTAGGAATTGGCGGAAGATAGAATGAGCCGGTTAATTCTGGAGTGCTTCTTTTGATTGATCTATGCCTCTGGTCCTGTCCCATTGTTGCTAGAGATAGCTCAACCCTTGTTTTTATAGTTGAAACGCTGTTATCCATATTTTCAGGTGTAAAATACCTAAGGTCAACGCTGTCCTTTGATGCAATGTCCAATTGGATTGTTTTGTTAAAATCTATTTCAAGGACTTCACAGGTTGGAGAGGTTTTAATTTGAATATTGTTAAAGTTCATTTTTGGAGCCCAATTATCCTCTCTTGCTGTTTTTTCATTAAACATATAGGCTAGGTCTGGATGTTCATTTAATACTAAATCTTTCATTTGGTTTGTCATATATTTTAATTCCGGAGACCATGCGGCCCTATAGATTGCCGTTAGTGCTGATAGGTTTATTGTATAGTCTAGAGCTGTTGGAGATATTGTTGAAATAAACATTCTCATTTGCTCCTGCGCTATTTTTCCGGCGTTCATTTCAATATATTCGTCATTTGCGTTAGGCCTTTCTTCCCTTATGAAATTTCCTGCAATTTCTGTTGCCTTCTTTATATTTCCTTTATATATTTCCCTTCCCCTTTTTATTAGTTCCATTACACTTTCAATATCGCAGTCTGGCCAAAATGATAATATGTAATTTTGTATTTCTTCAAAGTCAGGTTTTACATACATTTTTGAGAATCTTCCGGAACGCTGGTCTGTATTATAAAATGGATGTGTCAGATGCAGCCCAAATATTGTTGATGAAACCGATAATCCACTTATGTTGAAAGTAAAAAAATTATGCTGTAGTGTTGTGTGGTGTCCGGTTTTAAAAAGATTATTCTCAACATCCATTGTTGTTCCCATTTCTGGAACATTTGCAGTATAGCATGTCTTTGCGGCATGGCTTATTAAATTTAATGGCAGTTCATTTGTTTTTGCGATTAAAGATACTTTTATCATTTTATATTTTTTTAGTTTTCTTTTAGAATTAAATAATTAATTTTAAAAAATTGCAAGACAATAAATCATTATCCGCTAATATAATTATTAGATAATGATTTATTAAGATTTAAGACGAATTATGTTATTAAAAACCTAAACAAACCGTATTTAATTTTGGCAAATTTGAAGATTTATTTGTAGCTTTTGTTACAATAGGTTTTCGTTTTATAGTCATCCTTTTGCTTTCATATTCCCTATATACTCTAGGAGCTCCTCCTAAATTATCATGTGAAGGTTCTCTCACATTGCTTGTTCTATTCATATATCTTCTAGGAGCTCCTCCTAAATTATCATGTGAGGGTTCTCTCACGTTGCTTGTTTTAGCTAATATTGATATTTTAGTTCTAGGACTTCTTGGTGGTGATGGTTCAGAAATGGATTTTACAATATTTTCTGCCGTCCTCTTTTCAAATGACGGCTTTGATGGGTCAACAAAAGTTGCGCTCTGTGATTTATCAATTCTGAATGACAATGAGTCTATACTTCTAGATATTCTTCTTTCTGTGATGCGATCAATAATAGACTGACCTTCAAAATTTATTTTTATTATTTCATTAATTTTGATAATCCTATTTAGCGACGCTATCAGTTCTTCTCTTTCTTTTTGATTTAATGCTTCTTTATTAGCGCTATCTAGTAATTCATTTACAGTTTTTGATATTGATTCCATGAATTCTTTTTTTCCATTTGGCTTATTCAATGATTCAACGAGCATATCATATAAATATCCGTTTGAACCTTCATGGAATATACTTGCACTTGAAATAATTGTTCCGGAATGTTGGCTTGTTTCACTTAATGCAAATAAGTCAACCATAAATTTTGCTATGCCATTTTCTTTTACAAGCAACTCTCTTTCAAATCTTAATACAGGTTCGAATTTTCTGATTTCTAACTTATCTATAAAATAATCAAAATCCTCAAAATCCTCTCTAACTTCTGGTCTTTGAAGATCTACAATTCTAGCTCTTTTTGTTTCTTCATCAATTACTATATTTTGACCTCTTATATCAAGTAAACCTAAAAATAAAGATTTATTTGCTATATCAAATAGGTTTTTTCTAAGAAGCTTATTGTTTGCAAGACTTTTTATAGTTTGCATATATAACTCTTTTATTTTAGCATCTTTCTGTTCTTCTAACACTTTTTTATCTATGTTTGCTAATTTAAACCTTCCACCAAATATTAAATCTTTCTCTCTATCCTCTAAATATTTTAATCTTTTTTGTTCTTCTTCATTAAGTTCATAATTGATTTTTTTAAGTTTTAATTCATATAATTCTTTATTAACCGCTTCTGTTTCTGTTTTATATTTTTCATCAATACTTTTTGCTGCAGCTTCATATTCTTCTTTTAGCCTAATTACTTCATCAGATATTTGAT
>CALXSC010000014.1 GCA_944391025.1 uncultured Rickettsiales bacterium | reverse complement strand
ATTAACTAATATAACTACATCAAGAATAAAAAGTATAGCTAATTACTTTGTAAATATATTGAGTTCTATATTAACATATCAGTTAAAATTAAAGATGGGATGGATGTAAAAAGCGAAGTTGGGGTTAGCAAATATATTTTTATAGTCAATCAAAATAAATCTCAATATTTTTGAAATTTTATTAGATATAGTTTTTTGAGGAAATTGTATTTTATTTCAATGTTTGAAAAATATTGGGTCATTGATAATTGTTATGAATTTTTGTTTTTTTATAAAATAAAGCTTGATTATTAAAAAAATAAATTTAATATATTTACATATATGTATTCGGACTACTCGCCAGTCGAATGTAGGAGAGTTAACATATTTTTAAGTAGCGGGTGTAGCTCAATGGTAGAGCTCCAGCCTTCCAAGCTGATCACGTGGGTTCGATTCCCATCACCCGCTCCATTTGTATATATTATTAATGTCTAAAATTGTAAGAAAAATGGCAAAAGAAACTTTTGATAGATCAAAAACCCATGTAAATATTGGTACAATTGGCCACGTTGACCATGGTAAAACTACTTTAACAGCTGCTATTACTAAAGTTTTGGCTGAGGCTGGTGGTGCTGAATTTAAAGGATATGATCAAATTGATAATGCTCCTGAAGAAAAAGCAAGAGGTATAACTATTAATACATCACACGTTGAATATCAAACTCCTAAGAGACACTACGCACACGTTGACTGTCCAGGACACACAGACTATGTAAAGAATATGATTACTGGTGCAGCTCAAATGGATGGTGCTATTCTTGTTGTTTCAGCAGCAGATGGCCCTATGCCTCAAACTAGAGAACACATTCTATTGGCAAAACAGGTTGGTGTTCCTTATATAGTTGTATTTATGAATAAATGTGATATGGTTGATGATCCAGAATTGTTGGATTTAGTTGAAATGGAAATCAGAGATTTATTAAACTCTTATAAGTTCCCAGGCGATACTATTCCTATAATTAGAGGTTCAGCTTTAAAAGCTTTAGAAGGCGATAAGGGTGAATTAGGAGCTCAAGCTATTATGAAATTAATGGACGCTGTTGATTCATATATCCCTGATCCTGCTAGAGATATAGACAAACCATTCCTAATGCCTATTGAAGACGTATTCTCTATTTCTGGTAGAGGAACAGTTGTTACTGGTAGAGTTGAAAGAGGTGTTATAAAAGTTGGTGATGATATTGAAATTGTTGGTTTAAGACCTACACAAAAAACTACTTGTACTGGTGTTGAAATGTTTAGAAAACTTTTGGATCAAGGACAAGCTGGTGATAACGTTGGTATTCTTTTAAGAGGTACTAAGAGAGAAGAAGTTGAAAGAGGTCAAGTATTATGCAAACCAGGATCAATTACTCCTCATACTCAATTTGAAGCTGAAGTTTATATTTTGACTAAGGAAGAAGGTGGTAGACATACTCCATTCTTTAAGAACTATAGACCTCAATTCTATTTTAGAACAACTGATGTTACTGGTACAGTTACATTACCAGAAGGTGTAGAGATGGTTATGCCTGGTGATAATGTTAAAATAAGTGTTGAATTAATTTCACCAATCGCTATGGAAGAAGGTTTAAAATTCGCTATAAGAGAAGGTGGAAGAACGATAGGTGCAGGTGTCGTATCTAAAATTATAAAATAATTATCTATCTTTTTAATTAAATGGAATTATAGATAATGTAGGGTGGTAATGGCTGCTTTATTTTATTTACATTTAACGAAAGTTTGATGTATGAAGCTTTTAACGAAGCCTGTAGACAATAAAGTTATTAATTACTTCTGATTGTTTTTAACTTTTGGAAGTAATTAAATAACTAATTTAATATTGTTAGTAAAATGAAAATTAATTTAGGGGTATAGCTCAGCTGGTAGAGTAGCGGTCTCCAAAACCGTTGGTCGAGGGTTCGAATCCTTCTGCCCCTGCCAATTGTAAGAGAATAAATATAAAAATAAAATTGAGAAAATTGTGTTAAGTATTGCTAGAAAGTATATTAAAGAGGTTATAGATGAGTGTAAAAAAATAGTTTTTCCATCATGGAAAGATGTTTATACTACTTCTATTTATATTAGTGTTATAGTTTGTATAACAACTGTTGCTATAGCCTTAACAGATTTTTTAATTTCTCATATAATAAAAATAATATTCGGAATGGGTAATTAAATGACTAATAAGTGGTATATAGTTAATGTTGTTGCAGGACAGGAAAACAGAATATGTGATGACATAAATAAACTTTCTAAAGAGAACGAGTTTATAAAAGAAGCTTTTATTCCCATTAAAAAAATTTTTAAACATGTAAGAGGAAAAAAAGTAGAGGCTGCACAAAAGTTATTTCCAAATTATGTTTTTGTTAATATGGAAATGAATAATGATAGCTATGGTGTTATTAGAAATATTCCGAAAGTTTTGGGATTTTTGGGTTCTAAGTTAAAACCTGAAGAAGTATCTGATAGCAAAATGGAAAAGTTGATGAATAGAATCAACGAAGAGAATAATTTATTGGAAGAGAATATTTATGAAATTGGTGATACTGTAAAGGTTGTTGAAGGTCCTTTTGAATCTTTTACCGGTACAATTGAGTCAAAGGATTCGGAGAAAAATATTTTAAAGATTTCAATTTCTATTTTTGGTAGACCTACTATAATAGATATAGAGGCAAACAGAGTAGAGAAGGTTTAATTAATTATTAATATTAGGGTATAGAAAATGGCTCCTAAAAAAGATAGTAAAAAAGAGGTTATAGGATTAATAAAATTACAAGTTCCTTCTGCAAAGGCTAATCCTGCTCCACCTATTGGACCAGCATTGGGTCAAAAAGGTGTGAATATTATGGAATTTTGTAAACAATTTAATGAGTTGAAATTTGATTATCCTGCTGGAACTCCAATTCCTACAACTATAACTGTATATAAGGATAAAAGTTTTACATTTGAAACAAAACAACCGCCTGTTACATTCTTGATTATGCAAGAAACAGGTATTAAAAAAGGTTCGTCTTCTACTGGTAAAGGTTTTATTGGCAAGATTACAATGAAACAAATTGAAAACATTGCTAAGAAAAAAATGGTTGATATGAATGCAGATACTCTTGAAGCTGCTATGAAGATGATTGAAGGTTCTGCTATATCTATGGGTTTTGAAGTTGTTGAATAATTGATGGTATAAAAATGGCTAATATAAAAAGTAAGAAAAAAGTAGTAGTTGATAATACAATTGGAGTTGTTGAAGCTATTGAATTATTAAAAAAAGCTTGTCAAGAAAAACAAAGAAAATTTGTTGAAAATGTTGATATAGCTGTTAATTTGACAATTGATCCAAAGCAATCAAACCAGAATATTAGAGGTTCAGTTTCTTTACCGGCTGGTACTGGAAAAGAGGTTAAAGTTATCGTTTTTACTGATGATGAATCATTGCAAAAGGAAGCTTTAGAGGCTGGAGCTATGATGGCAGGATTTGATGAACTTATTTCAAAGGTTGAAGGCGGATTTTTAGGCTTTGACTATGTTGTCGCTACACCTGAAGCTATGAAAAAAATGGGTAAAATTGCTAAAATTCTTGGTCCAAGGGGCTTGATGCCGAATCCAAAGAATGGTAATATTACCACAGAAGTTGGTAAGGTTGTTAAAGAAATATTGAAAGGAAAAGTTGATTTCAAAAATGATAAGTTTGGTATAGTTCATGTTGGTGTTGGTAAAATTAATTTTTCAACAGATGATTTATTGAATAATATTAAAACTGTTATTACAGCTTTGAAAGATGCTAAACCTGAAGGTACAAAGGGCAAATATATAAAAAATATATATATAACAAGTACAATGGGTCCTTCTTTTTTAATCAGTATGGATAAAT
Organism: uncultured Rickettsiales bacterium; assembly: GCA_944391025.1. Classification (GTDB taxonomy): domain Bacteria; phylum Pseudomonadota; class Alphaproteobacteria; order Rickettsiales; family UBA1997; genus CALXSC01. The sequence continues at coordinate 5,650 of CALXSC010000014.1, read as the reverse complement.
AATAGGAGAATCAATGAAAAAAGAACAAAAAGTAAGCTCTATAGATTTAGCAAAAAGTATATTCGCTGACAATTCTGTTGTTATATTGTTGAATTATAAAAAATTAGATGCTAAGGGAATGAGTTCTCTTAGAAGGGCTTTAAAAAGTAAAAATGCTAATTTAAAAATTTTAAAAAATACTCTTGTTAAGAGAGCTATTGCTGATACTAATATGAAATCATTGATTGATGATTTTAAAGATCAGATAGCTATCTCATATTCAAACGATCCTGTTTCATTGTCAAATGCTTTAATTAAATTTGCTGATGGAAATGAAGCAGTTAGTATTAAGATTGGCTTTATGGATGGAAAAGTTATGGAACTTGATACCATTAAAAGTTTATCTTCACTTGGTTCTATGGATGAAGTAAGAGCAAAGTTTATTGGTTTGTTAAAAGCACCTGGTTCTCAATTAGCGAGAGTTTTGTCTGCTTACGAAACCAAGTTAAATGAAAATGCAGGTAATTAATAAAAATAAAGCTTGTATTTAAAATTTTAAATTATTAATATGTTTAACAAAATTAAAAAAGGTTAAAAAATGTCTGAAAAATTACAAAAAGTTGTTGACGAATTGTCAGGATTAACAGTTTTAGAGATCGCTGAATTAAGCAAAATGTTGGAAGAACAATGGGGTGTTAGTGCTGCTGTAGCTGTTGCTGCTGGCGGAGCTGCAGGTGGTGCAGCTGCTGCTGAAGAAAAATCAGAATTCAATGTTGTATTGGAAGCATCTGGTGATAATAAGATCAACGTTATTAAAGAGGTAAGGGCTATTACTGGTCTAGGTTTGAAAGAAGCTAAGGACTTAGTTGATGGTGCTCCTAAGACAGTTAAAGAAGGTGTACCTGCTAAAGAAGCTGAAGAAATTAAAGCAAAATTGGAAGCTGCAGGCGCTAAAGTTAAATTGGCTTAACCCATAACAACTCAGATAAGTTAAAGAAAATAATTAATAGATAAGCGTTGTTTAATGTGTTTATATTTGGTTGCCAGGAAATACAATTTATGTTTCAACCTACTTTTTTGTTCAAAATTAAAAATAACAAAATTGTTTCTAGGAATGTATGTTATTTCTATAATAAAAATAAAAAGTATTTTTTGTTTTTGCATAAATTTTTTTCTGGCATTTTCTTGGACAAATCTGCAAATAAATATGAGCTGATTATTTTTTAATCAGCTCGTGATTGTGATTATTATTTATACAATAAAAAAAGGTTAAGGGAATGAAAAATTCTAATCATTCTAATTACATATTGAGAAAAAAGTTTTCTGAGAAAGAGGATGAGACATTAATTCCTAATCTAATATCTTTGCAAAAAGATTCCTATAGGAAATTCTTAGAAAAAGATGATACAGATAAACAGACTGATAGTGGTTTGACTAAGGCTTTTAAGTCCTTTTTCCCTTTATCGGATTTAAATAAAACAGTTACTCTTGACTTTGTTTCATACAGGTTTGGTGATGAAAAATATAGCTATAAAGAATGTTTATATTCTGGTAGGACATATTCAGCACCATTATATGCTACGCTTAGACTAATTATATGGGATGATGCGGAACCAGGTAAGAAAAATATAAAAATTATAAAAGAACAGGAAGTATTCCTATGCGATATGCCATTGATGACTGAAAATGGTAGTTTTGTATTTAGCGGTATTGAAAGGGTTATCATTTCCCAAATGAGAAGAGCTCCAGGAGTATTTTTTGATTTAGAAGATTCAAAGATTTCAAATACAAAAATTTATACAGCTAGAGTTATTCCTATGAACGGAAGCTGGCTGGATTTTGAATTTGATATTAGAGATAATTTATTCTTTAGGTTGGATAGAAAGAGAAAAATGCCAGTAACCACTCTATTAAGAGCTATGGGCATGAGTCTTGAAGAAATTTTGAAATCTTTCTATAAACAATACAATATTTCATTTGCTGATGGCAAATATATCTCTGATTTTGATTATTCAAAGGTTATAGGTAGGAAATTTGAATTTGATATTTTGGATGCAAAGGATGGTAGTATTGTAATTCCAAGGGATACAAAAATTACGAAGAGATTTTTAGAGAAGCTAAAAAATTCTGGATTTGAAAAATTTATAATTACTGATGCTATAATTTCTAGCTTTGTTTTGGTTGAGGATATAGTAAATAAGGAAACTGGCGAGGTTCTACTTCCGGTTGGAACTAGATTGTCAAATGAAAAGATGGAAGTTATTAAAAGTTTTGGCATTAAAAGTATAAATGTTATTAATCCTGATAGTTCTGAAATTGGCAGCTATATATATGAGACTTCTTTGATTGATAGAAACAATAATCAGGAGTTGGCACTTTACGATATTTATAAGTCTATAAGAATTGGTGATACTCCAACTAGTTTTGAACAGGCTGAGAAGTTATTTAATGGAATCTTATTTTCATCAAAATACGACTTATCTGACGTTGGAAGAATGAAAATAAATTATAGATTGGGTTTAAATATAGATGAAAAAATACTCCATTTGACCAAGGAAGATATTATTTCAATAATATATACTTTATCTAAAATCAAGCATAATGAAGAACCAACTGATGATATAGATAATTTGGCGAATAGAAGGTTGAGAGCGGTTGGCGAACTGGTTGAAAATCAGTTTAAGATTGGTATGGCTAGAATTGAAAGAGCTATTTTGGAGAAAATGAATAATGTTGATCCAAATACAATTATGCCGCAAAATTTAATTAATTCAAAACCTTTGATGGCATCAATAAATGACTTTTTTGCTACATCTCAATTATCACAGTTTATGGATCAAACCAATCCATTGTCTGAACTATCCCACAAAAGAAGAATTTCTTCATTGGGTCCAGGTGGTTTGACTAGGGAAAGAGCTGGATTTGAGGTTCGTGATATTCACTATACGCACTATGGAAAAATATGTCCTATTGAGACTCCTGAGGGTCAAAATATCGGTTTGGTTAGTAATTTAGCTTTATTCGCTAAAACAAACAAATATGGATTTATTGATACTCCATACAAGAGGGTAATTGATGGCGTGGTTACTGACCAAGTTGTATATTTATCAGCTATTGAAGAGGCAAACTATTCAATCTGTGAGGCTTCTGTTAATGTTGATAAGAACGGAAAAATAACCGATGAGAGTATCATTTGTAGGGAAAATGGAAACTATGTGAATAAATCTCCATTGGAAGTTGATTTTATTGAAGTATCAACAAGACAAATTGGTTCTGTTGCAACTAACCTAATTCCATTTATTGAAAGCGATGACGCTAAGAGGGCTTTATTGGCTTCAAACATGATGAGACAGGCAGTTCCATTTGCAAAACCTGAATTACCAATTATTGGTACTGGTCTTGAGCATTTGGTTGCTGTTGATTGCGGAGCTGTTGTAAAAGCTAAAAATGATGGTATAGTTAGGTCTGTTGACGCTTCAAGAATAGTAGTTGAAGTGCCAAAGAAAGGACAATTATCTGAAATTGAAATATATGAATTAGATAAATTCAAAAAGACGAATAACGATACAAGTATAAACCAAAGACCATTAGTTGAAGTTGGTGATGTAATTAAAAAAGATCAAATTATAACAGATGCACAATGTGTTAACAATGGTGAATTGGCTTTGGGCAAGAATATTTTGGTTGCTTTTTTACCTTGGGATGGCTATAATTTTGCCGATTCAATGGTAATTTCAGAAAGATTGGTTTCTGACGATGTATTTACATCTATTCACATTGAAGAATTTGAAGTAGTGGCTAGAGATACGCGTCTTGGTCCTGAAGAAATTACTAGAGATATTCCAAATGTTGGTGAAGACGTATTGAAAAAGTTGGACGAAAGCGGTATTATTCATATAGGTGCTGAAATTAAGGCTGGCGATATACTGGTTGGAAAAACAACGCCTAAGAGTGAAGCCCCTTCAACTCCAGAGGAAAAACTTTTGAAGGTTATATTTGGTGAGAAAGCGTATGATGTTAAAGATACTTCATTGTATGTGTCTCCTGGTGTTTTAAGCGGTACTGTTATTGACGTTAAAGTATTTACAAGACAAGGTTTAGAAAAAGATGAAAGGGCAGTTTTCTTGGAAAACCAACAGATTGAGAAATTAATAAAAGATAAGGATGAAGTTACTAAACTTTTGAAGTCTAATCTAAATTCTCAAATTATAGAAATGGTTGAGGGAAAACCTATAGAAAAATCGCTTGGTGATTTGAAAAAAGGTGATAAATTGACAAAGAGCGCTATTAAATCATTGCCTGAGGGTTCTATTTCTAAAATAGTTGTAGACGATGCTAAAATAATGGATAAAATAGAAGAGCTTAATAAAGCATTTAAGGCTAAGCTTGATTCTTTAGAAAAAAAATTCAATGCTGAAGTTTTAAAGATTAAGGAAGGTGAAGATTTGAACCAGGGAGTTTTGAAAGTTGTTAAAGTTCTTGTTGCCACTAAACAGAAGTTGCAACCTGGTGATAAGATGGCTGGTAGGCATGGTAACAAAGGTGTTATTTCAAGGGTGCTACCTGTAGCTGATATGCCATATATGGATGATGGTACTCCAATAGACCTTCTTCTAACTCCTTCTGGCGTTCCTTCTCGTATGTCCATTGGACAGATTTTAGAAACGCACTTAGGTTGGGCTGCTGCAAGTTTTGGTAAACAGATTTCTGAAATACTTGATACTATAGACGATAAAAAGCAGAAAGAGGAAGAGTTGAGGAATAAACTTCTATCAATATATGATAGACCAAAGGAACACGAGACTATTAAAAATATGTCTGCTGATGAACTATTGGATCTATGCGAAAAATATAGAAAAGGCGTTCCTTTTGCAACTGGATCTTTCCAGGATATAAAAATTGAAGAAATTGAAGATATAATGGAGAAGGCTGGGCTTAATAGAAGCGGACAGGTTACTTTATTTGATGGAAGAACTGGCGAAGCTTTTGAAAGGCCTGTAACAGTTGGATATATGTATATGCTTAAGTTGCACCATTTGGTTGATACGAAAATTCACGCTAGATCTATTGGTCCATACAGTTTGATTACTCAACAACCATTGGGTGGTAAATCTCATTTTGGTGGACAGAGATTCGGTGAAATGGAATGCTGGGCTTTGCAGGGTTATGGTGCAGCCTATACATTGCAGGAAATGTTGACAGTTAAGTCTGATGACGTTTTGGGTAGGGTTAAGATTTATGAATCTATTATTCAAGGTAATCAAAACTTTACATGTGGCGTTCCTGAATCATTTAACGTTATGGTTAAGGAAGTTAGATCGCTTGGTCTTAACATTGAACTTATAAAAGATTGATAATAAATATACAGGGGATTTTTCCCCTGTATATAAATTTGATAATGTATTATCTATTTTCTAAACATCTCATTTATAAAGAATAAAATAACCCCAACTTCGCTTTTTACATCAACCAAACTATTGAAAAATCAAGTGAGAAGTTTTAATGTAATATTATTAACTTTTATATATTATTAACAACTTCTCATTAATTATGATATTTACAGAAAAAGAAATAATCAAGTTATTTATTGAAATAGATGATTTTTGTAAGATATTTATTCCTTTATGGAATAAATATCTTATAAGCAATAAGTATAAAAAATATAAAACTA
>CALXSC010000013.1 GCA_944391025.1 uncultured Rickettsiales bacterium | reverse complement strand
ACTAGACATTGGACTGGAAATATAGGCATAGGTCAAAAATTAAAAATTATGAATAACTGGCTATTTATATACAGAACATCTCTAGACCACGATTTTGAAGAAACAAATCAAAAAGGAAGTTTTGGGTTTGAACTACACCATAAAAATTGGTTAAAAATTTCATCAAATTATTATCTTGCACTTTCAGATATTAGAGATTTTCAAAATATAAACTTTACTAAAGATAGATTTGCTAATGAATGGGAGACTAATATAAAAACTTCATTGCCTTTTTATAAAAAATTATCATTTAACGCTTCATTTTCAAAAATATATAATGATAACATAAAAATTATAGATAAAAACTATGCTGATGAATATAGCCTATGGTCATATGGAATTGAATATAAACCTGTAAAATCATTGAAAACTTTTTTAAAGAAAAAGAATACAAAAAGTGGACTTATTAATACGGAAGTTGGGTTGGACTTTATATATAAGCTTAACATATTATAGATGTTATATTATTGACAAATCAATTATTTTTTTTAAACTCTATAGGTAAAAATATTGAAATTACCAAATATGAAAAAAGTTATTTTAACAGGTGAAAGACCAACTGGACCATTGCACATAGGTCATTATTTTGGTTCTCTTGAAAATAGGGTTAAATTGCAGAATGAATACGAAACTTTTATTATGTCTGCAGATATGCAGGCTTTAACGGACAACTATGACAATCCAAAAAAAATACAGGACAACGTTTTTGAAACTGTGCTGGACAATCTAGCCGTTGGTATAAATCCTGAAATTACAACGCTATTCATACAGTCCCAGATACCGGAACTAACAGAATTGTTTACATTTTATTTAAATTTGGTTACGGTATCAAGGCTTGAAAGAAATCCGACAATAAAAACCGAAATAGCACAAAAGGGTTTTGAAGAAAGTGTGCCGGCTGGTTTTCTATGCTATCCAGTTAGCCAGGCCGCAGATATTACAGCATTTCAAGCTGAAGTAGTACCGGTTGGCGAAGATCAGCTGCCGCTTATTGAACAGACAAATGAAATAGTCAGAAGATTTAATAGAATATACAACACAAATATTTTAAAGGAATGTGAGGCTGTGCTTTCTAAAATCAGCAGACTGGTTGGCACAGATGGCAATGCAAAAATGAGCAAATCACTTGGAAATACTATCTATATAAAGGATAGTCCTGATATTATAAAACAAAAGGTTATGGAAATGTATACTGACCCTAACCATATAAGAGTTGAAGACCCTGGACAGGTTGAAGGAAACGTTGTATTTGCATACCTTGATGTATTTGACCCAAACAGGGAAGAATTAGAAGAGTTAAAACTCCATTATAGAAAGGGCGGGTTAGGTGATGTAAAACTAAAAAAACGCCTGACAGACCTTATAGTTGCAAAACTTGAGCCATTCCAAAGGACTAGGAAAGAATATGAAAATAATATGGATGAAGTTATTAGAATAGTTAAAAAAGGCAATGAAAAAGCCAGAGAAAGAGCCATACAAACTCTGCATAGCGTTAGGGATGCTGTTGGGGTTAACTATTTTAATAAAAATATTTATAAAAGTTAAAAGAAATAAGTGTTAAGTTATATACAACACAAATTTAAAGAATTTTTTAATGCAACCATTAGTTGTATAATATTTATATTTACTGGTTATATCAAATGTCCTAATTATCAGTAATAATAAAAGAAAGAATAATATTTTACAACAAATAAAAATTATAATTTTAGGACTATTTTAGTAAAAAATTTACAAATAGCTCTAAATTTTAAATCCATCTTTACAGCAAATTTTAAAAATCAGTTTATATATGTATTTTATTTGCAAAAATGATATTTTGTTGTATAATATATACTAATTGTAAATTATATTATATTGAGTTATGGAAATAAAAGGATTGTTAATGGATTTTGATTTAATGACACCTGATAGTGATAGTGTTTCAATAAACCCTTACAATATATCAGATTTTATAGATAATGAGGAAATTCCTTTAGAAAACATAAAAGAAAAAAGAATCGGAATTTTTAGCAAAAAAGATGTCATGGAATTATATACAAGCGATGGAAAATTTAAAATTATATTTTCAAAATTGTCAGATAATAGTATTCTTCAAAAAGTTTATTATAATGGCAAAAAAAAGAGCGTATATAAAACAATCTATAGAAAAGACGAAATTAGATTTTATAATCCAAAAACAAAAAAAATTAGGGAATTTTTAATAAAAAAATCTAGTTCCCAATCAAAATCTTCATTAGCCAGCAAAGTAGAATGTGATGCTGAAAATGTAAAATTAAAACAATTCTATGAATCTACATCAAGTGAAATTTCTAAAATATCCTCATCTGTTTCCAGATATTTAACAAAAGACTCAATAAAGCCATATTATAAATTTGATAAAACTAAAAAAAGTATTTTAGTTTCCAGTCCACGTCCTGATTCTAATGAAAATTTTGAAATTTCAGATTTAGAAGATTTTATTATGACCTCTAGTAATGAAGAAATTGAAAATGCAAAAAAAATACTAGCACAAATATTAGTTGAAAGAATAAAAAATAAACAATTAAATATGGATGTAAATTTAACTAAAACATTTATAAAATTATTTTTATCTGAAAATGAAAATAAAAAAGTGCTGGTTCATTTAAATGAAAAAGATTTTAACGATACTGAATCTTTGAGAAGAGCTTGCAATTTTACTGAAAATGATAATTGCGACTACAAAATCGTGCTAGCTGAAAATATAGCTGAAAATCATGGATTTATAATTGTTGTTCCAAAAGATCCAAATTTAAAATGTTTGACTTTTGATTATGGAGGAATAGTATCTTTATATGGACTCAAAGCCAGGAGCCCTGAAGACCCAACTCCTTCCGGAGAAAATTATTGGGGTCAGTGGACAGAAAAAAATAAAAATAAAGGGTTGCATGAAGGTTTGGCAAAAGATACTGTAAATGTTGTTTTAAATTTACAAAATAATGGTTCATGCCCAATATTTGCAATAACAACCGCCTTATATTTGGTAAAAAATTACGATAATTATAATGAAATATTAGAAGAAAGCGGAATAAAAATAAATCCTGATGGAAAAATTGAATACGATACCTCCGATTCATATTTGTCATATCAAATAGCTTCAGCAATATCAACTTTAAATAATGAAGTTAATATTAAAAAAATATCAAAATCCGATCCAGAATTAACAGAATTTGATTCAAATTTGTTTTTACAAGAAAGAGCTGTTCATGATTATTTGCCTAATATAGCTAGAAAATTTTTAGAAGATGGGCAAAATACCACTACTTTTAAGGAAAGAGTTGAAAGATTTAAAAATGGGTTCAATGTAAAAGAATTAGGCGGAGAATAAACAGACTAAATTAAATAACAGGATTTTATAATCTTTATTAGTTAAAAAGTCAACGCCTAAAAGCGTTCACTCATTTTGAAAAGCAGATTTACAAGATTGCAAAACAGGACTATATTTTAAATTTTTCTTGAATTTAATTTATTAGGTTATATGATTGAAATGTCTTAATTAAATACTAATAAAAAGTAAAAAACAATGAGTGATATTATAGAAAGCGGAGTTAATAGCAGTGGTGAATATGTAGCAAGTTCAATTACAGTTCTAAAGGGCTTGGAAGCTGTTAGAAAAAGACCTGGCATGTATATTGGCGATACGGATGATGGAACTGGTTTGCACCATATGCTGTATGAAATTTTAGATAACTCTATTGACGAAGCTTTAGCTGGCTATGCAGACAAAATAGTTGTTACTTTGAACAAGGACGGATCGGTAACTGTTTCAGATAATGGTAGGGGCATTCCTACTGGTATTCACCCTACGGAAGGTATTTCAGCAGCAGAGGTTTGTATGACAGACCTACACGCCGGTGGTAAATTCAACAATGATTCATATAAGGTTTCAGGGGGACTTCACGGTGTTGGTGCATCCTGCGTTAATGCACTGTCTGATTGGTTAAAATTAAGAATTTGGCAAAACGGAAAAGAACATTTTATAGAATTTAGAAAGGGTGTTACAGTTGAACCATTAAAGGTTGTTGGAGAGGCAGGAGAAAAAACTGGAACAGAAACTACATTCTTTCCTGATGCAACAATATTTAAAATAACTCAATTTGACTATTCAACAATTGAAAAAGCTATAAGGGAAAAGGCATTTCTAAATTCAAATGTCTATATTGAGCTAATAGACGATAGGGGCGATGAACAAAAAAAAGATGATTTCCACTATGAAAACGGTATCCTAGAGTTTGTTAACTATTTGGATAGAGGCAAAACATCTGTTTCAAAGCCTATAATATACAAAAGTAAAGAGGAAAATGGCATTACATTTGAATTAGCCCTATCATGGAATGACGGATACTATGAAAATTTAGTATGCTTTACAAACAATATTAGACAGGGTGACGGCGGCACCCATTTAGCAGGTTTAAAGAGTGCTTTAACAAGGGCTATTACAGATTATGCAAACAAGGCTGAGCTAACAAAAAAATACAAATTAGAATTAACCGGTGACGATATTAGGGAAGGTCTAACTTCTATAATTTCAGTTAAGGTTCCAGACCCTAAGTTCTCTTCCCAGACTAAAGATAAATTAGTATCTTCTGAGGTAAGGACAGTAGTTGAAGGTCAGGTTCTGGCATTCCTAAATAGATATTTTGAGGAAAATCCAATTGAAGCTAAAACAATTATTGAAAAAGCTTTTGATGGTGCTAGAGCAAGGATTGCAGCTAGAAAGGCTAGAGAATTAACCAGAAGAAAGGGCGCTTTGGATATAGCCAACCTTCCAGGCAAGCTTGCAGACTGCCAAGAAAAAGATCCAGCATTATCTGAAGTTTATTTGGTTGAGGGTGATTCGGCTGCAGGTTCCGCTAAAACCGGTAGAGATAGAAAATACCAGGCGATTCTTCCAGTATTCGGAAAGATTTTAAATACAGAAAAATCAAGATTTGATAAAGTTATATCATCTGAAAAAATGGGCATGATTATTTCTGCCCTTGGAACAGGAATTGGAAAAGAAGATTTTGATATTAATAAATTAAGATATCACAAAATTATAATTATGGCCGATGCCGATGTTGATGGTTCACATATCAGAACCCTATATTTAACATTCTTCTATAGGCATATGCCACAGATTATAGAGGGCGGGTTCCTATATATAGCCCAACCTCCTTTGTATAAAATAAAAAAAGGACAGAGCGAAACCTATATAAAGAATGAAACACTTTATACAGAATACATAATCACAAACGCCTGCAACGATGCTATATTTAAAAATAGCCATGGGCTGGTTAAAAGCGGTCAGGATTTAATTGATTATATTAAAAAGGTTATGGTATTCACAAATCTTATAAAGAGCATTTCTAGGTCATTGCCATTTGATATAGTTGAAAGTCTAGCCATCTGTGGCGCATTCAAAAAGGAAACTTTTGAAAATCCAGAAGCAATGAAAAATGTAGGCGAAGAAGTTGTAAAAATTATAACTAAGTTTGAAAAAGACGAAGATACAAAATGGAGTTATGAAATAACATACGATGGTGATTTAGTTATATTAAAAGAATATAAAGCGGTTATAACTAAATTTAAAATTCAGGATGAAATTCTAGCTATGCCAGAGGTATTTGAATTAAATAAGCTGAGACAGGAAATTCTTGAAAACTTTGGAAATTTTGTAACATTCACTAAAAAAGAAGATGAATATACAGCAAATAGACCTTCAGAATTAGCAAAAATAATTAATGACGCTGGTCTAAAGGGCATTACAATTCAAAGATTTAAAGGTCTTGGTGAAATGAATCCAGAACAGCTGTGGGAAACTACATTAAACCCAGAAAACAGAACCCTTTTAAAGGTTACAATTGAAGATGCAGCACTAGCTGATGAAACATTTGCAACATTAATGGGCAATATAGTTGAACCCAGAAGGGATTTCATTCAGGAAAACGCTTTGAATGTTGCTAATTTAGATATATAAAAACAAAGAGTAAAAATTTTATATAGTCCACTATTTTATTTTTGAGAAAAATAATAAAATTCTTCTGCAAAAAAGGTAAAATGGTGGCTATTTTAATAGATATTACAACATATCCATTAGATACTTTTAAATTAAACATCTAAAATCAATATAAATTTATAATTATTTTATTAAGTTTACTGAATGGTGGACTATAAATGCCATGCTTTTATTTTTATAAATAATTAAAATAAAGATTGTTAATAAATCTGTGAATAACTATGTTAATAAACCTGTTAACAAAATTCTATTAACGTATTCCAAAAGTTATTAACAGGTTAGTCAACAGGGTTATTATAAAAAAAATTTAGAAAAAAGTTATTAACAAGCTGTTAATAACTTTAATACTTGTTGAAAAATAAGTATTTTAGATATAAAAATACCTGTTAATAATTTTGTTAGTGATTTTTTGTTAACAAATTAACAGGTATAATAACTATAATAATCTATTAATAATATTATATTATTATTTATTTATAACTAGTTGGTATTGGTGGATATGGAGACATCGTTCTTCCAACTGAGGCTGTTTTAGGATTTAATGCTTCTTCCATTCTTTGCTTTTTGAGAGCTTCTACTTGGCTTATCTTAGCGGTTTGATTAAATTTCATTGCTGGAGTTTCTACAGTCTGTGCCATAACAAATGAATTTAATTTTGAAGGTATTTTTACTGGTTGTTTTTCACCAACAGATCTGCTAGGTTTAATACTTAATGGTTTATGCTTTTTTAAATTAGCTAATCTATTTCTTCTTGGAGTTCTTCTAATTATATCTTTTATTTCAAATTCTTTGTTTGTTTGTTCTTTATTTTTTGCAACTGTTTGTTCATTAGAATTAACTCTATTTTGTTTATTACTATTTTCTAAAGCAGAACCGACTGAATTTGAAATACCATTTAGAAGCGCATTAAATGTAAAGTCATTTAAAGTTAAATTTAATATGCCTTTTAAGGTCTCTTTTTTTTGCTTTTGCAATTTTTCAAATAATTTTCTATGTTTTTTAGCAAATTTTATGAAATTATTTTTAAACTCTTTTACAAATGGACTGTTTGCCGGGGCTCTTCCAGCTCTTCTCAATCTTTCATTCATAGACAAACTTTGATCTAAAAGAATAGCGATTATATTTATCATTTCTCTTTTGTCTTGCTTATATTGCCTTCTTTGAGCTTCGTTAGTTTTGTCCCTATTTTTTTCCATTAATTTTCTAAATTCAGGAGAATTTTTTAGTAATTTACGCGCTAGTTTTTGTTCAGGTGTTTCTTGTTTGTTTTCTCTCCTAGTAATGATATCTTCCATATTGCTTTAGTTAATTATTCTAATACATATATTATATATTAAATTTTTGAAAAAACAATAAAAATATCCCTATATTAATAAAATATAGGGAATATTATATATAAATATCATTAAGATTTATTAAAATGGAATGTCGTCATCTATTTTTTCATCTATAAATTCTCCTGCGTCTATAACCTCTTTGTCGTCAGGAAAATCTGCATCCATAGGACCTTCCATAGGTGAAGAATATCCGCTATTGCTTCCTTTGCTGTCTAATATTTGCAATGTTGCGTTAAAGCCTTGAAGAACTATTTCTGTTGCATATTTTTCTATACCGTCATTTCCAACCCATTTTCTAGTTTGCAATGAACCTTCTAAATATAGTTTTGTTCCTTTTTTAACGTACATCTTTACAATGTTGGCTAGTCCTGGACTATATACAACTATTCTGTGCCATTCTGTTTTTTCTTTTCTCTCGTGGGTATTTTTGTCTTTCCAGACATCTGTAGTAGCTAGACTAAATGTAGCGATATCGTTTCCATTGCTCATTGTTCTGATTTCTGGATCTCTTCCTACATTTCCTACTAGAATTACCTTATTTATTGCCATATCAAATTTAAATTAATTATATATACAACTTTTAATTTCTTAAAATTAAAAATCAAGTTAATTATATTTGAAAAAATTTTTAAGTTTATTGAAATGTAAAATATAGTTAATTTTTTTATTGTAAATTGATTTTTTTTATTTTAACCTATAATAAACAAATATTTTACTGAAAATGATTGAATTTGGAAAGCAAGAAAAACCTCTGACTGGTGATATCAAAGTTCAAGGAGATAAAGATATTTCATATTTTTCTATAATTTTATCTAGCTTGGCTTCGGGAAAAAGCAAGATAAATGGTCTTTTAGAGTCTAAAAATGTATTAAATTTGATTGAAATTATAAAAGAATTGGGAATTAATATTCAAAAAGAAAACGATGGCTCTTGGAGTGTTGATGGCAAGGGTATGGATGGCTTTAAAGAACCAATAAATATAATTGATATTGCTAATTCTAAAGAAATATTGTTTTTATTGGTTGGACTGCTATCCTCATATAATTTTAAGCTATTTTTTAAGGGTGATGATTGTCTATCTAATATAAATTTAAAAAATATCTTTGAAATATTTGAGTCTTTAGGGGTTGGTTTTAATGGAAGGAATAATGAAAATCTGCCTTTTTTAATGACTGGAAATAATGATAAAAAACAATTAAATTATGAAATTGATTACTACGATTCTCTATTAAAAGATGTTTTATTATTATCGTCTTTAAATGTTCAAAAAGAAAATGTAATAGTGGAAAAAGAAAAATCAAAGAATCATCTGGAAATTATGATGAAATATTTTGGTATTAGCCTTGATGAACATGATGTAGGAAATAGAGGAAATTTAACTACAAAAGTTGGAAAAGAAATAATTTTAACAGGTAAACAAGTATTTTCTTCTAAAGAAATAACTGTTCCTTCAAGCGTTTCTTTTTCAGCGTTTATAGCTGCATTGGCTGTGTTGATTCCTGATTCAAATATAATATTGAAGAATGTTTTGATAAATCAACATAGAGATGCTTTCTATAGAAGTTTAATAGACATGGGGGCGGATATAACTTTTATAAATCAAAGGATAGTGTGCGGTGAAAAGGTTGCGGATATAAATGTAAAATATAGTGAACTAAAGGATACTGTAATTCCCGCAAATAGACTATACAAAATGACCTATGAATATCCAATTCTAGTGCTTATTGCTTCTCTAACCAATGCAAAAATTGAAATTCAAGGCACTAAAGCCATTAAATATAATGATTCAGAAAATTATAAATATCTTTTGTATATTCTAAAGGAATTTGGCGTAAAATTTGAAGAGGAAAGTGATTCATTAAAAATTGAAGGTACTGTTACCAACTATAATAAGAAAGTTGTGGTTAGTGAAGGTATAAAGGATTCAAATGTAATATTGACGGTAGCTATGTTTGGATTCTTTATTAAAGAAAGTGTAGAGACTGCTAGAGAAATAGAAAATGATTTTCCAGATTTGGTTAATTTTTTAAAAGGCATTGGTTTGAATGTAAATAATATGCAGTAGCTATGGTAGAATTTTTAATATTAGTTGATGAAAATGATAATGAAATTGGCACTATGGAGAAGATAGAAGCCCATAAAAAGGCACTTCTGCATAGAGCATTTTCTGGGTTTATATTTAGAGCTGCTTCTGACAGAACTTACCTAAATTTAATAGGTAAAAGCCTTTTAGAAATAACAAAGGCAAATGAACTTTCTGCAAAATTCCAAACTCTACTGCAAAACAAGCCTTGTGCGATGGGAGCTTGCTCACAATCGCAAGCCTGTCGTCAGGGTGAAGTTTGCCGCCGAAGCGGAGCAAGGTGCAAGGAAAATCCTTCGTTTTTTAATCTTTTTGATTTGCGTCAGCGTATAAGCATACGCCTCCTAATCAAAAATCTTAATAAAACTCGTCTTTTTTGTATAAATTGTTTTTTGCAGAAAAGTTCTGTCAGAAGCAGCTCTAATGATAAAAACGAATTGCTATTGCAGAGAAGGGATTTTAAAAAATACCACAATGGAGGCATATGGTCAAATACTGTATGCAGCCATCCTAAACCTGGCGAAAAGACTATTGATGGAGTAAGAAGAAGAATATTTGAAGAATTTGGATTTAATTCTGATTTTAAAGAGGTTGGTGAATTTACCTATAAAAGATCATTTCCTAATGGCTTAACAGAATTTGAATATGACCATATATTTGTTTCAAAATATCAGGGACAGGAAATAAATCCAAATCCTGAAGAGATTTGCGAATATAAATGGATTTCCAGAAATGATCTAAAGAAAGAAATAGAAAAAAATCCAGAAATGTATACATTCTGGCTAAAAAAGATTATAGATTTAGATTTTTTAAATAACTATTTTTAATAAAACTCTCATAATTAGAAGGGTTATATATTTATTTACTATTTATATCTTGCAATAGGAAATATTCCGATATTTCAATTAATCCATACATAATCATGTAGGTTCCAATTATTATTGCTATTGTTAAAACGCCAGCGGAAGGATTGTGCAGGATTACAAGTGAAAATATTAAACCAAGAATACCTGCAATTAACGGATATATCCAAAACGATATATTCATTTGTTTAAATTTAATGGATGTAACGATTTGAACTACACTGCTAAATAATATCCATAGCGCGAATATTATTGAAAGTGAAGTGGCAACTAATGCACCATTACTAACCAATATGGCACCAACTATTAGGTTTATTGCTCCATATGTTAAATATCTAGTATGTTTTCTTCTCAAATATTCAACAATATATGCTCCGCTAGCTAGGATAAATATAATTCCCAAATATAGGGCAACTAGAATTAAAGTATCAAGTGGGTGAAACCAGATGTAAAATCCAGTAATAGTCATTAATATACCAATGACTAAATCTAATATATTATTATTTTTAAACATAATTTTTTCATTATAATTATAAGTTGTAATTTAATAATATTATGTATTTTTAATATGTAAAGAAAAATTTTAGTAATTATAATATTGAAATATATTGCTTTATATTTTATTGTTTATTCTATTGAAGAAATTGTTTTATTATGAAAATAAAAATAGCGACGTGGAATGTAAATTCAATAAGAAGCAGAATACCCAATGTCTTAAAGTGGTTAGAAACCAGCAAACCAGATATACTTCTATTGCAAGAATTAAAGTGTACAAATGAAAATTTTCCATATTCGGAATTTGAAAATTTAGGCTGCAATATAGAAGTGGTTGGGCAAAAGGCATATAATGTGGTTGCTATTTTTTCAAGATTTAAGCTTGATGAAGTAGTAAAATTTCTTCCATTATATAATATTGAAAGAGAAGAGGACAAAGAAGCAAGATATATTGAGACTTTAGTTAATATTGATGGAAATGTATTTAGTATAGCAAGTGTATATCTTCCGAATGGGACTGAATGTAATCCAGATAATCTGGAAAAACTTGATGAGAGGGAAAAATTTTATCGCAAATTGAGATTTTATGAGAGGTTGAGAGAAAGATTTAAAATTGCTCTGCATAATGGTGAAAAATTATTTATGCGGTGGTCTATTCTCCTGGTGGAGATATAGGTCTAGAGGCTGGGAAAAAAATGAGGGATTAAGATTAGATTTATTTTTAGCAACTCTAAACCTTATAGATTTTATAGTTAGTTCAGACGTTGAATCTAAAGAAACAAGGGGCGAGGTTAAACCATCTGACCATTCTCCGGTTGTTTGTGATATTGAATTTTGATTATTGTTGACTTTTTTTGATTTATTATTTAAGTTTAAAATACTACTAACTAATTTTAATATAGACCTATGAATAATCATAAATTTTCCAAAATTCGTGGGGGGGGGGGTTAATAACTTAAAAAACCCAAAAAATAATCAAAATAAAAAAATATCAAAAACTTTAGCTTTTTCTCTAATAGAACTATCAATAGTATTAATAATAATAGGTTTACTTGTTGCAGGTGTAACGGGCGGGGCGAGTTTAATTGAGAGTGCAAGAATTAGGGGTCTTATAAATGAATTTAGAAATTATAAACAGGCAATATATTCCTTCAGATTAGCTAAAGATAGACTTCCTGGAGATTTAAATAGCAGCGGAAAGATTGGTGATCGTTCTGGACAGATATATAATGATACGAGTTTTGGAAATCCATATATTGAAAGCAATACAAAGTATGGCGTTCCTGATCTATGGACTGCACCATTTGTTGATATGTATCTTGAAAAGATAATTGACTATGAACCGAAAAAAATTTCTATAAAATCTGGAAAATTAATGTGGAATAATGGTGGAGCTCCAAATAGCAAAGTTGGAATTGGTTGTTTTGTTATTACTTATGTTAAAGAGAATGAGACTACCGATACAAAACATTATAAATATCAGGCTAAACCTGGGAACTATTTAAGGTGGCATTCTAGCTATGACCAGAGTACTAATCAATACCATGATATAAAATCTAAATATTTTAAAGTGCTAGATCAAAAACTTGATGATGGTGTTTATAATAGTGGTATAGTTAGGGGGCAGTGTTTGCCAACAGATTCCACAACAAGCTATGATGATGCTGTTAACTGTAGAGCTGCATGGTATTTTTTAGATATGTAATTATAAAATTAATTTTCCATTAGATGTTGACATTTACTATTATTAAAATATATTTTAAATGAGTATAAATAATGAAATTGTTTAATGAAAAACCCTTGGGATGTTGATAATAACAATAGTCAAAAAAACAATAATAATTCTGATAAACCTAAGAATTCCAAAGAGGCTTTAGATAATGAAAAAAAAGTTGAGGAATTGGCTAAGGAAATTTTTAAAAATTTCCAAAAGAGAAATGATAAAAATAGGATAAAAAAAGATAATATAAAAAGTCTAGCCATTGTTGGTTTTTCTGTGTTGGCACTTCTTTGGCTGCTGACGGGTGTGTATAAGGTTAATTCAGATGAAAATGCTGTAGTTTTATATTTTGGCAAATATTTTGAAACTACTACACCTGGTTTGCATTTTGCAGTTCCGGAGCCAATAGGAAGGGTTATAAAGGTTGGCGTTACTAGAATAAATAAGGAAGAATTTGGTTTTTCTTCAGCTATGAATAATAAAAAAGGTTTTGATGAGGAAAGCCTGATGCTAACTGGTGATGAAAATATTGCTGATATAGACTTTGAAGTGCAGTGGAAAATTGGAGATGTTAAGGACTATCTATTCAATATAAAAAATCCACAGAGAACTATAAGAAGCGCAACTGAAAGCGTTATGAGGGAAATTATTGCGAATAGGGAAATAGACGATGTTTTGGCTAATAAGAAATTTGAAATTGAGTCTGAGGCCAAGAAGTCATTACAAAATATTTTGAACTCCTATAATTCAGGCGTTGAAATAATTACTGTTCAGCTTCTGAGGGCTGATCCTCCTAAGGAAGTAATCAGTGCGTTTAGGGATGTTCAAACTGCTAAGGCAGATAAGGAAAGAAAGATTAATGAGGCTAAATCCTACAATAATGATATTATGCCTAAGGCAAGGGGTGAAGCAGAAGAATTGATTCAAGAGGCAGAGGCTTATAAAAAATCTGTAATTTCAAAAGCTGAAGGTGAAACTGCAAGATTTGATAAAATTTATAAGGAATATAAATTAAATAGGGACGTCACAAAAAAGAGAATTTATATAGAAACCATGGAGGAAGTTATGAAAAATAATGATAAAATCATAATGGATAAAAATGCTGGCGGAAATGTGATTCAATTGCTGAATGACAAATAATAATTTCTATATGAATAAAAATATTTTAAAAGAATTAAAAAAATATGAATTTATTGACAAAATTAAAAGTTTACCTTTTGTAAAAGAATTATGGCTTTATGGCTCAAGAGCAAGGGGTGATAACAAAGATAAATCAGATATAGATTTAGCGGTGATATTTAATAAAGATATAGTTGATAGTGAATGGTATAAAGTTTTGGATATAGTGGACAATAGGGATACACTATTAAATGTTGATTGCGTAAGATTTGATAAAATTAATGACGATGATTTTAGAAATAATATTTTGAAGGATAAAGTAGTGTTATGAATGAGAGATTAAAAAATAAATTTAAAAATCTAACAAATGCTTTAAACAGATTAAAAGAAGTTTTGGAAAATAAAGATACAGAATTTACAATAAAAAGAGATTCAACAATTCAAAGATTTGAATTTACAATTGAACTATTTTGGAAGTTTTTAAAGACATACATGGAGGAAATGGGTGTAAATGAGGAGGCTGTTAAATTTCCAAGAGACATATTAGTTAAATCCTATGAAAATGACCTAATAACAGATGAAAAGGTTTGGATTAATATGATGTTTGATAGAAATAAAACTTCTCACATTTACGACGAAGAAGAGGTTAATAAAATATATTATAATATAGAACATGATTATTTTCCGATTATGAGAGATAATTATGAATCAATAAAGAAAAAATTGGAATTATTATAAAACTAAAATTAAGGAATAAACAGCATGAAAAACTATCTTGAAGAAAAGCAGGCATATATAAGCCGTGTTATATCGCACAGCAGAACTGCTGCTGATTTAATGATTTTGCTTGAGATGAATAGAGATAGATTGCCTTTTGATATTCCCGAATGGGAATTGGTTAGGCGCGGTGTGCAGCATGATTTGGACAAGCTGAATACAGACTATGCGAATGCAACAGTATCAATGTATGTTGATGAGCTTGATGATAACGATATTGAAGAAATAAAGAAAAGGAAACAAAACTGCCATAATCATCATGAGATTAATCCGCATCATATGGCATACCATAAGCTGCATGGCACTATACCTTCCAATCTTGATATATGCGAGATGTGTTGTGATTTTGTTGCGTCTAGTCAAAAACCAAGGTTTAAGAATCAGAAAAAAACTCCAAAAGAAGCTTTTATTGAGTATGTGTTGAATAATGAACCCGAATTAGAACCTTTAAGGGATAATTTTATAAAGGTTTTTGATTTATTGAAAGAGTTGGATTCAAAGTAATATTTTATATATGTTGGTTCATCCAGCTTTCAAATTTATCACATGTGTTTTGGTTGTAGAGATATGCGCTGAATCCTAATTTTTTAGCCTTTCTTATAAGTCTTTGTCCGTCATCTACAATTAGAACTTCTTTTGTATTTAAACCATATTTATTTGCTAGTTTTCTATATAGTTCAAATTCATTTTCCTCTTTTAAATGCTTTAGGTTTGATGAATTATATATTTCGTCAAAGTAATCATTTAGTTTGTTGTGGGGTACTGTTTGCTGTGAAAAAATATCCATATTGTCGCTTGTGATTACCACTTTTATATTATTTTTTCTAAATCTTTGATATATTTTTATTAAATCCCAATTTAATTCAAGCAGCCTTGCGCTTTCTTCAAGTTTGCTGTTTAGGTAGCTATATTCGCAGTTAAATTTTAATGAGAGTATAGTATTTAAATCAGTATAGCTTATCTCGCCTGCCATCCAAGCACGCCCAAGGTGTTTGCTTCCGCCACGAAATAGAAATTCGTTTATTGCCCTATATAGCTCTTCATTTTCGTTGGCTATTGTTGAGTAAAATCCGCTTTTTGAGTAGTCACCATCAACGTTATTTAATACCCCATTACAATCACTGCATATTAGTTTTATTGCCATAATCTATTTTTTATATTCTATTTTTATTTTATATGCGGGTATAATAAATGTAAATCTAATTAAATATAATCAGCACATTTAACTCTAAAAACTATTTGTATTTTAAAAATATTCATGTATTATTATATAAAGAGGTATCTTTATCTCAAGAAATTCTTGTTATTTTTTAATAACGAACGTGTATTAGATTGCCAAAAGCAATCCTTTTATAGCGGAATAAATAATACGCTATATTTATTATTTTAGAGCTCCAAAAAGCTCACAAAATTATGTTGTTTATGAATGTAAATTTAAATAAATTTAAAAAGGACATATTATTCCTGCCACTGGGTGGAAGCGGAGAAATAGGCCTTAATTGTAATCTGTATCAGTATGATGGAAAATGGTTAATTGTTGATATGGGAATTGGTTTTACAAATGAAATACCTGGTGTTGATGTTATGGTGCCAGATATTACTTTTATTAAGAAGAATTTGAAGGACTGTTTGGGAATACTTCTGACCCATATTCACGAGGATCACATTGGTGCTATTCAATATTTATGGGAGGAATTAAAGCTTCCGATCTATACTTCTAAATTCACAGCGACTTTCCTAAGGGAAAGATTAAGCGAATATGAATTTGCAGATCAGGTTAAAATTATTGAAATTAAAGAGGGTGAAAATCTAAATTTAAAACCATTTGAACTTGAATTTATAGGCTTGACCCACTCTACACCGGAAATGAATGCTATTCTTATCAAAACTGAAAAGGGCAATATATTGCATACCGGTGATTGGAAATTTGAAGAAAAACCTGTTATTGGGAATGTTTCAAATAAGAAGAGGCTGAAGGAGTTAGGTAGTAAAGGGGAAGTTTTGGCTGCAGTTTGCGAGTCAACTAACGTATTTAAGACTGAAAAATGCAAATCAGAAACTGATCTATTGAAAAACCTCAAATCTATAATGAAGGAACATAATGACGGACTTATAGTTTGTGCAATTTTTGCTTCAAATATTGCTAGAATTATATCGCTTTCACTTGCTGCTAAGGCTGCTGGAAGAAAGATAGGCATAATTGGAAGGTCTATCTATAGAATCCTTAAGGTTGCTAACGAAATGAACTATATACCAAAGGGTTTAGAGTTTATAGCTGAGGATGATTTAGGAAAATATAACAAAAAAGATATAATGATTATTTCTACAGGTTGTCAAGGTGAACCTACATCTGGATTGAATAAATTGGCAAACGATACCCATAGAACTATGCATCTTGCAAGCGGTGATACTGTTATATTCTCAGCCAGTGTTATTCCTGGAAATGAAAAAAATATTTATAGTTTATATAATAAATTATCTGAAAAAGATGTTAAAATTATAACTGCTGAAAATAATTTTGTTCATTTATCTGGACACTATACTAGAGATGAGCTAATTGAAATGTATAAACTAGTTAAGCCTAAAATAGTTATAGCGACCCATGGCGAGGCTATGCATTTGTCTGAGCATAGAAGAATAGCTAAAGAATGCGGCATCAAAGTTGTTATTAAGGGCAAGAATGGTGATTTGATAAAAATTGATTCGGAGAACCCGGAAAAAACAAAAGTTATTGAGCATTTGGATTTGACCAATATAGCTATTGATGGAAGACGTATGATACCTTTGACAAGCCATATTATAAATGAAAGACAAAAGATGTCAGAGTCAGGTATAATTTTCGTTGTTTTAATGGTTGATAAGAATTATAAACTAGTTAATATTCCTTCAATAACAACCGCAGGAAATTATGATTTATATCAAGAAAAAGATATGAAGGAAATTCTTGAGGAAGACATAGCCAAGAGTTATAACTCAGCTTTGAATAAAATGACTAACCCTGAGGATGCGGCTAGATTTGATACTAATGAGAAAAAGGAAATATTCCTTAATAGGGAAGTTAGCAGGACTATTAATCATATTTTTCAACTAGATATGGGTAAAAGGCCATATACTGTTATCAAGATATGCAAGGTTTAGAAAGTATTGCTGTTTTAAATTGTATTGGCGCTATAGATTTAGCGCCAATATTAATATTAGACCTTATGCATAAATAATTTTTCTTTAGTTTTGCTTGTAATTGTTATGCAATGCACTTTAATAAATAATGCCCATAAATAATTCAATATAAAAAAAGAAATAAGATTGAACAAGCTGCTGTTAGTGTAGCTAATGGATGGCAACAGGGAGGAACAATTGATGAAAATAGGCTGCAAAAAGAAGCATCTAAAACAGTGCGAAAAGAATCCTTATTATTCAGTTAATAAATAATAGCTGGAAATAGTAATTATTCCCAGCTATTAATTTATTATTTTCTGTTCTTTTAATATGGATTTTAATCTACTTAGATTTTTTTCCATTTCTTTCTTTTTTTTGAGGACATCTTCCTCTGAATTGTAGTTTAATTCAATTTTTTCAATATCTTTAATAAAGAAGTCATACATATTTACCAGATGTTCAATTAGTTTATGCTCTATTGCAAACTCTTTACTTCCCTCATAGAACAGTTCATGGAACCATATTATATAATAGGCTATTGAATCAAATATCGTATTTTTATATTTTTTATCAATTAAGTGCTTATTTTTTATACCTTCAAAATATTCCTCAGAAAAGCCGTATCTTTTATCTTTTCTAGTATATATTGTATTTTTATTTTTAAAAAGATATAGGTTGGAAATTTTATCCGCATCTTTTAAAACCCTTAGTATTTCTATAGATTCTTTTTTATCATCTTCGCTAAGTTTTAAAAAGTCTGCATCATCATCTAAAAATATATCAGCCTCATCATGATGCCTTATGGCTATTAATACAAGTTTATCATCAAAATTTTCTTTGTTTTCTAAAAGATTAGCTCCATATATGCCATGCGATTGTGAATTTAACTCATTTGTAAGTTCAAAAAATCTGCCTATATCATGCAACAAAAAGCCTAGTTCAGCCCTTTCTTTAAATATATCCGATTTATTTTTAAGCTCCTTGTCTTTTTTTAGTATTTCTCTGCCTATATAATAACATTCAAATGAATGCCTAAATTTAACCTTTAGGAAATTCACATTTGCACTAGAAAAATTATTGTCTATTAATTTCTGCAGCTGCTCTTTATAGTACTTTATTAATATTTCTTTTGCCTGTTTTATACCTATACTCATTTTAATTGTATATTGAAATTAAACCACTTTCGCCAATGCCAAAGGCGTTATTTTCCCTAATATCAAAGAAAAATTTATTTGTTAATTTCTGGAGTATATTTGTATTTATTTTCTTCTTTAAATTTATTTTTACTATAGGCAACTTGATGTCTACTTTTTTTGTTTCAAGATACTTTAATGCGGAGTTTTTATCGCCGATTTCATCAATTAAACCAATTTTTAAGGCCTGCCTTCCAGTGAAAGCTTGACCATTAATTGATAAATCAAAATTTTCCTGCGTCATTAAAGGCCTTCTTTCTCTAACTAAATTTTTAAAATAGTCATATATATCATTTATACTTGACTGTATAGCAGCATCAGAGCTTGCATTGTTTGGTTCAAAAAATGAAGGCATGCCTTTTAGTTCTGAGCTTTTAAATGTTTTTAACTCAATGCCAATCTTTTTTGCGAGTTCAACAAATTCATAGCTTTGCATTAGTACGCCTATGGATCCGGTTAATGTTGTATTTCTTGCTATTATATAGTCAGCTCCAAGAGAAATCATATATGCTCCAGAAGTGCCCATACTTCCCATTAGAACTACTACAGGCTTTGTCTTATTTAATTTATATATCAGGTCATAGAGAATTTCACTTGGCGTAACCATGCCGCCAGGACTATCTACATTCAATATTACGGCTTTTATCTTATCATTTTTTATTATATCCGCAATTTTATTGTCCCTATAGTCATCCTTTGCTATAATTCCATTTATATCAATTTCAGCTATTGAATTTTCAGATATTATATCATCATCAGCACGTTTTGAATTTGCTATATTTCCTAAAATCAACATAAATAAAAAACAAATTAAAATTATAGATACATTTCTCCATTTTTTAATTTGTTTTTTGTATTCTAAATTCATCAATAAATCTTCTTTCATATAAATATAAAATATATAAATTTTACAAGATGATTTAAAGGATTAACTAAATTATTTTTGCAAGTAAGTAGGCCAATCTTTATTATCATCTAATTTAACATAACCATCACCAGGCATGCCAGGTTTTGCTTCTCTCTGTGAATTGTCATCTAGAGTTAATTTAACTCTGAAAACTAATTTCTGTCTTTCCTGTTGAGTTTCAACCTCTTTTGGTGTAAATTCTGCATTTTCTGCTACAAATGTTACCTTTGCAGGAAAAACTTTATTAGGATATGCGTCTAATTTTATCATTGCAGGTTCTCCAAGTTTTACTTGACCGGCCTTTTCTGATGGCATATATATTGTCATATATAGGTCATCAGGATTGTACATTATAAATAATTTGCCATTATCTGCAAGCATTTCCCCGTCTTCAACAAGTTTGTATAACAAAACACCGTTTGCTGGAGCATATATATTCATATCGCCCAAATCAATTTCTTGAGATTTTATAGAAGCCAATAATGATTTATATGAAGCCTGAAGAGCTTTTTTGTTTGCTTCTAAACTAACTAATTTAGCCTGGGACTTTTCTAAAGCATTTGTATTCTTATCCAATTCCAATTGTGAAGAAAAATTTTGCTTAATTAAAGTTTTGCTTCTGCTAACTTCTTTTGTATAAAAGTTTATATCGCTTTTAGTGGCTTTAATGTCTGCATCCGTTGCGGCAATTTGTTTCAGGATTTCTTCAGATTTTGCTTTCTGCGATTCTATATCTGCAGCCAAAGACCTTGAATCTATTACGGCTAGTAATTGACCTTTTTTAACAACATCGCCTTCATCAGCCTTTAATTCAACTATTCTTCCGGAAAATTTTGTAGCTATTGATATTTCTCTACCCTCTACCCTGCCATTTCCTTTTAATATATAATCATTATTTCCATTGGCCACTTTTCTGTATATAAAAATTACGCCAACCACAGCAATAGCTATTAAAGCTATCATTAATAATGTTTTTTTTGTTTTTCTGCTTCTATCGTAATACATACTTTAACCTTTTTTCCTCATAGCTATTATTTATAAAACTATTTTTTTAAAAAACAATATATATTTGAAGTTAATTACTTAAAAAGTTTATTGAAAATATTATTTTAGATAATAATATATTCTATGTATAAAGAAATTTTTATTAGATGAATTATAAAAATCAATTATCAGGCATTAAAAATTCAACTGTTATTAAGGGTATAACAAAAGATAGTATAAATTACCTATTGTTTAATATTTTTCAGGAAACAAAATTTAAATTTATAGCACATATAGTTAAAGATAATTTTGAATTAGAACTGTCCAAAAAAGAAATTGAATTTTATAATAGAGATATAGAAGTTATTAAATTTCCAGAATGGAATACAATTCCATACGATGTTAATTCGCCGCAGCTTAAAATTCAAACAGAAAGGATGGAGGCGATCTATAAACTGTTAAATTTTAATGAGTTATATAAAAATAAAAAGGTAATTTTTCTAATTTCAAGAAATGCTGCTATACAGAAGGTAATAAATAAAAAAGATTTTATATTTATAAAACTGTCTGTTGGCCAGGAAATATCAGCAAATGAAATGGATGAATTACTAAAAAATAATTGCTATGAAAGCAATGAAACTTCAATTAATCTTGGAGACTATAGTATAAATAATAATGTTGTTGACCTTATAACATTTGATAACCAATGCTATAGAATAATTTTAAAAAATAACAGAATTGAAACCATAAAATCATTTAATCCAGATACACAAATAGGATTTAATAGCTACGATAGTATTTTAGTTTTGCCAATGAAAGAAGTTATTTTCAATGAGAATAACATACAAAATTTTAAACAAAACTATAGAAATTCCTTTGGCATACCAAAGGATGATGACTATCTGTATCAGAATATTTCCAAAAGGGTACTGTATAACGGCTGCGAAAACTGGCTTCCATTGTTTTATGACAATGAATTAGAGACCATTTTTGACTATCTGCCAAAACATTCTGTTATATCCTATAATTCAAATATTGAAAAAAAGATTGAAGAATATATGGAGCAGATAAAAAAATACTATGGCCTAAGGATTTTGGATCTTAAGCGTAAAGAAAATAAATCAGTTTATAATCCAATTAAAGATGATTTGTTATATATAAATAATAATAAATTAAAGGATATTTTAAAAAAATATATAAATATAATATTTGATATAGATAATTTAACTAGCGATGCTCAAGAAATAAATTTAAACATCAAAAACATTCCTGATTTCTATAAAGAATCTAAAGAAGTTTTTAAAAGTCTAAAAGAATATTTAAATTAAGTTTTGGCTATACGCCTATTGATTCAAACTAAAATTGAAATGACTATAATATATTAAAACGCTATTTAATCTGTACTAACGGTTAAATTATTATTTAATAGAGGCTTGTCATAATTAATTATGATCTTGCTCTATTAAGATTTTTTGTAGTTGCATTTCCAAGTGCTGTTGGAACTGTGCTTTGTTCTACTGAAGTTTTTAATCCTACTAATGAAGATGTTATTTCATTTTTTTGGTATTTTTCAGATGATATTTCCTGCTCAACTTCTTTAGCCGACATCTTGAGTTTAATCTTGTGCTCAATTCTGTCTAATTTTACCATTAACATCTGCTGAACTGAACCAACAAATTCTAATAATTTATTCGGTGTTTCTTCAATAATTGAATTTTTCCATTCGTCAGCTCTTCTAACTAAACTCAGTCTTTCTTCACTTCTTGTAGTAATTGCTGTCATTTCATCATCCTTTAACATTTCACATTTCGCATTCTCATTATATACATTTTTTTTACAAAAGTCAACATAATGTAGTTTAACCAAAGTTAACTTAATTGTCATTTAGATTAACTAAAAGTTAATTAATATTTTATACTCACAATATAACAAAAACTATACATAAAATAAAATATTGTGATATTATAATATAAATTTTATGAATAGTCAATTATTGATTTTGGACTAAAAATTTTATTAATCAAGCATATTTTGATTATTTGACAAACAGATATTCAAAAGCCCTTATTATATCTTCATGCTTTGAAATTGCTTCTTCATCATTATATGAGATTGAATACGCAACTATTATTGCCAGTACTATTAGCGGTATTATGCTAATTCCTATAATTATATTTTGGTTTTTATCTTTTTGCTCATATTTTATTGCTGCAGATATTATTTCTTTTTGAAATTCAAATGCTGACAGATTGGTTATGTTTATATTATATATAAAAGTATAGAGATCTATATTGTATTTCTCAATAAAGTTTTTCTTTAATTCTCCTATTTTTTTATCTATATCGCTATTGAATAGTTTAATTTCATTTTCTTTAAATGTACCAAAATAATATAGATTAATGGCCAATATATCTTTTTTAGTAAGATTTGACAATATTTTTCTATTATTGTCATAGATTTCTTTATCTATATTTTCCTTTGATAGTTTTTTTATTGCTTTTTTAAATATGGATATTTTGAAATTTTTATTATACAGATATGGTTCACACCAAACGCTAATAAATAGATTCTTAATTATTTTTTTGGTTTTTTCGCCATTATAGATAAAATGATATGAAAAATTAAAAAGGTCGCTAGAATATCTAGCAACCAATTCTTTAAAAGCTCTATATTTGCGCTTTTGGACTAATTCCATTAATTCTTCATCGGTTAAAAGATTTAGACTAATGTTGTCCATAGGATATTATTTCTTCGCTTCTGCTTTAGTTTCTTTCTTCATTTCTTTTTTCTTCATATCCTTCTTTGCTTTCATTTTTTCCTCTTTGAAACCAGAAAATTCTTCATATGAAATTTTTCCATCGTCATTCTTATCCATTTCTTTAAAATTCTTTTGTTGAGCTTTTACAAATTCTTTTTTAGTTATTTTTCCATCACCATTCTTATCTAAAGATTTGAAAGCTTTTTCACCTCTATATGGGCATTCTCCTTTTTTATCACCCTTATTTTCTTTTTTGGCTTTCTTGTTTTTTATAACAAATTCATCTTCAGTAAGAACTCCGTCTTTGTTCTTATCTAATTCATTGAATCTTTTTTCCAAGTATTCTTTATGTTCCTTTTTAGTGACAAAGCCATCATTATCCTTGTCCATTTCTTTGAACATTTTATTCATGAAGTCTTCTTTGCCAGAATTTTTCATGTTCATTTTTTGCTGTGTTTTGACACTGGTTTGCTTTTCCTTTATTTCTTCAGCGTTTACACTGCTAAAAGCTAATGCTCCCAATACAAAACTTGCAGTTAATATTTTGTTCATCATAATTTCCCCCAAAATTATTATTAATAATATATTAAGCTACAATATTTTTTTTATTTATCAACAATTTTTTTATATCAAAATATTGGCTTAAATATTGACTTGTTCGTCTTGTTGATAATTGGAATATTCAAATTACAGGGTTAATTCGGAGTATTTCTAGTTGCGCCATTGAATTATATGATTATTTTTGATGTTTATTTTTTATATAATTAATAATTTAATAATTGCATTTTAAAAAATATTTACTATTATTATATCTGTGAATAATATAATAATGTTATGCTAAATAAAAAAGTTTTATTCATTACCACCATATCGGGTCTATAAATAGCGACCTGACCCCACCGCATGATTGCGTTCTAAATATATAAATAAATATAGAAATTAAAATGATTAAAATTAATGCAAATAATTCTGTTAAAGAGTTTGAAAATCCTGTTAATGGTTTCCAACTATTAAAGGCTTTAAATGATGACAAATTGAAAGGTTCTGTTGCTTTAAAAATTAATGGAAAGCTTTCTGACCTCTCTAGAGAAATAGATAAAAATTGTGATGTTGAGTTTATAGATAAATTTTCACCAGAAGGTTTAGAAATTATTAGACATTCAACAGCACATCTAATGGCTTATGCGGTAAAACAACTATTTCCAGATGCGCTAGTAGCAATTGGTCCATCTATTGAAAATGGTTTTTACTATGATTTTGACAGGGAAAAACCTTTTTCAGAGAATGATTTTGAAGCTATTGAAAAGAAAATGAATGAAATAGTCAAGGAAGATGTAAAATTCTCCTGTGAAGAAATTTCTAGAAAGGATGCTCTAAAACTATTTAAAGATATGGGTGAAATCTATAAGGTTGAATTAATTAATGATTTGCCTGAGGATGAAAAGCTTACAATCTATAAATTGGGTGATTTTGTGGATCTATGCAGAGGTCCGCACGTTCCTTCCGCTAGATATTTAAAATTCTTTAAATTAACTAAGGTTGCCGGTGCTTACTGGAGAGGCGATAGCAGCAAAAAAATGCTGCAGAGAATCTATGGTACAGCCTGGGCAAGCAAAGAGGATTTAGAAAAGTATTTTGAATTTTTGCAAGAAGCGGAAAAAAGAGACCATAAGAAAATTGTAAAGGCTATGGATTTGGCGCATTTTGATCCAGAATTTGCACCGGGCGCACCTTTCTATCATCCAAAGGGTTTATTTATATTTAATGCGCTTGTAGCCCACATGAGAGGAAAGCAAGAAGCTGCAGGTTATATAGAGGTTTCAACGCCTAGAGTTATGAACCGTTGCCTATGGGAAACTTCCGGCCACTGGGAAAAGTATGGTGAGCATAACTATTCTGGAAAAATGGAAGACGATACACAATTTTGTGTAAAACCTATGAACTGTCCAGGCGGAATTTTGATTTACAATCAGGGCATAAAATCCTATAAAGATTTGCCTATAAAGATGGCTGAATTCGGCAGGGTTAATAGATATGAGGCTAGCGGCGCGCTAAACGGCTTTTTAAGAGTTAGAGAATTTACACAAGACGATGCCCATATCTTTTGTACTCCTGAGCAGGTTGAGCAACAAATCATTGAAACTACTCAATTCTGTTTAAGTATTTACAAGGACTTCGGCTTTAAAAACGTTGTTATTAAGCTGTCAACAAGACCAGAAAACAGAATCGGCAGTGAAGAAATATGGGATATTTCTGAAAAAGCGCTTGCTGATGCTCTAAAAAAATTGAACCTTGACTTTACAATATTTCCTGGAGAAGGCGCATTCTATGGGCCTAAACTTGAGTTTGTACTAAAAGATGCAATGGGCAGGGATTGGCAGGTTGGAACAATTCAGCTTGATATGAACTTGCCACCTAGATTTAAAATGAGCTATATAGGGCAGGATGGTGAAAAACATGAGCCAATTATGATTCACAGAGCTTTATTAGGTTCAATAGAAAGATTTATGGGTATTCTAATTGAAGATACAGAAGGAAAATTCCCATTATGGCTAAATCCATTGCAGGGCGTGATTCTAAACATCAACGAGAATGTTGAGGATTATTGCAATGAACTATATTCTAAATTTAAAAAAGAAGGATTTAGAATTGACAAGGATTTATCAAATGAGACTTTAAACTATAAGATTAGAGAGCACTCATTAGCAAAAGTTCCTTTCCTAATTATTGTCGGCGATAAGGAAAAAGAAAATAATTCAATTACGCTCAGGGTTTTAGGAAGCGATAAACAATTCTCTATGGGGGTTGGTGAATTTATTTCTAAGCTTAAGAAAAAAGTTGAAGAAAAGAGCAATGGATTTGATTTATAATCTTTATAGCAAGAAGATTTTTTAAAAACAATAAATGTCACTATATTCAATATAGTGACATTTATTTCATTTATTAGAACCTATACAGAAAGTGTAGCACTAATTTGCATTGCTGGTTTATTGATATTTTCAACAATTAAATCGCCTAAATTAATACCTTTAGAGTATTGGTTTAGCCTGTCTTTTAATGCTGGTTGGGCATCTAACGCAGATTTAATATATTCTTTATTTTCTTCGTCTAACGCTTTGAAGTCTAGTTCTAATCTTTTTCCTAAAATTTGCAATGCCAGTACAGGATTCTCTCTGTTATGCGGTTCTAATTCATCAATTAATTTTAAATGTTCTGTTAATTCAGGATTGTCAGACATAAAATCCGGTATAAAATAATCAAATAACTGAAAAAGTTTAAAGCAGATTTTTGATTAATTATAATTTTATCATATATTTTTTTAAAATCTTCACTTGTTTGCAGCAGCCTATGGGATAAAAATAATTCTGACAGTCCTGTGTTTTCAAATTTTAATTGAACTAGCACGCTTTTGAGCGTATCTATATTGATTTTTGAGCTAGATATTATATCAATGCCTATATTTTCCAATTCTGTTATTGGCCTTCTTGCCAAAATTTCCATAATTAATTCGTTTGATACCGTTCCTTCGTCTGAATGATTAATATGCTTAATAAAGTATCTGGACCTATATTTCTAAAATTTCTTATAATTAAACCCAATACTTCTTCATCTGTATTCTGATTTTTAGCACTTCTTCAATAAAATCATCAGAAGCTTCTGTTATAGCTAGATTCTCCGGTGTTTCCTCTTCTCCAAAAAAAATGCAATTGAAATTCCCGGATTGTATCCATTAAAGCTTGTTTATCCAAGTTTTGTATTTCCAACATAACAATTTTATAATATTAACAATGTAAATATTATATTCTTTTTTAGATAAAAGTAAAGTTTAATTTTATTTTATAACGGTAAATCCAATTGTTATAAAATCATTATTAAAATCATCGCCAAATGAAAACTCTTCGGACATATCATTAACTATCTTTAAATCTCTAGCTAATGTTTGGCCTCTAATATAATCAGAATTATTTTCTATAGCCTTTATTAACATTGGCGAGTTAGTTTTTATAGATAGTGTTATTCTGTCAGAAATATCAAGATTTGCATCCTTTCTATTCTGTTGAATCATCCTGACTAAATCCCTTGCTATACCTTCCAATTCCAATTCTGGCGTAACTGTAAAATCCAATTCAATTAGCGCTTTATTATTTGATAGCGGCTGTATATTTTTAGCATCCTTATCTTTAGGTTTAAGCTTTATTGAATATTCATCCTTTTCAAGAACATTTCCCGCAATTTCAACCTTTGAATCTTCCAATTTGCTCCATTTATTATCTTTTACAGCCTTCATTATTTCCTTAAGCTTTTCACCGTATTTAGCGCCAAGTTTTTTTAAATCAACCTCAACTATAAAACTAGCCAATTCTCCAATATTTTCTTCAAATATGACATTTTTTACATTTATTTCTTCAGCTATAATATCCTGGTACTTTTTTAGATTTTCCATACCTTGACCAATAATTCTAATTTTGCTCAATGGAAGCCTAACTCTTAGATTTTCTCTATCTCTTAAAAATAATGCCGTAGAACATATTTCCTTTACCAAATCCATTTCTTCCACCAATTCCGTTTCAAATATTATATTTGAAACATCAGGAAAATTTTGCAAATGAACCGAATTTAAATCACTCATCAATTTTAAAAATATTGTTTTGTATAAAGATATTAAAACTCTTTTTATTTTTTTACAATAAAAATTTATATAGTTTTTGGATTTGTTTACCTTATATTAATATAATCAATTGCAAATAAATTCCGTCTTTGCGAGGAAGTGCAGCGGACGTGGCAATCTCGGGCAGTATTTCACTTCACGAGATTACAACAAAAAACATCGTTTTTCTCGTGATGACGGATTATATTAATATAAGGTAAACAGTCCCAGTTTTTAAAATAGCGTATTGTGGTTTTATAAACTAAGGGGCGGCCGCAGAGAAATTTTTCAGCTGAGAAAGTGCAGGGCTTGATGGAGGATTTGAAGGAACATTATTTTCAAGTGCTTTTTCTAGTATTGCGGCTGAAAAATTTCCCCTAGGCCTTCGCCTGGTCGCGTTTATTGTTTTTTTAAAGCACGAAGCCCGAGAAAACGAAGCTTGCTTCAGTTTTCTAGCTTGTCGTCGGGCGAAGTGCCGAAGCGACTGCAAGGAGCAAGAAGCACGAAGTGGGAGCAAATCAAGCTTGAGCCATCGCTTCGCTCCAATCGTGCTTCAGCAAACACTCAGGCTAAAGCCACTCATTGGTGATTTCAAGCAAGCTTGAATCCCCTTGCCTTTGCACTTGAGCCATCGCTTCGCTCCAATCGTGCTTCGGCAAACACTCGGGCTAAAGCCCTACGCTGGTGAAATTGTGCAAGCACATTTCCCCTTGCCTTCGCACTTGAGCCATCGCTTCGCTCCAATCGTGCTTTGGCAAACACTCGGGCTAAAGCCCTACGCTGGTGAAATTGTGCAAGCACATTTCCCCTTGCCTTCGCACTTGCTTGCAATAGCAGCCTGCGTATCACTGTAGTTTGCCGTAGAGAAACGAATGAGTGAGCGAAGATGAATTTTTTGGAAAAAAATATGCAATAGAAAATCAAATTAGGCTAAGCTATTGACATATGGCAAACTATTTATGCCGAAGACCTTTTATATTAATCTAAAGCAGTTCTTTTACCATTGAGACTGTTATTCTTTTAATTTCGTTGCTTTGTACTCTCTCTTCAAGTTTTTTTATGAAGTTTAAGATTTCACTATAGTTTCCGCTTATTTTTTTTGAAATATAAAGCAAAATATTTGAGTCTATATTCATTTGTTTGTCGGAAAGTAATTTAAATATTATTTTCTGTTTTGATTCATCATTTAAATCATTCATAATGAAGTTGAATATATTGCTAAATCTTGAATTTAAATCTGGTATGGTAAAATTAAAATCGTGAATATATTTTGTGCTTGTAATTAATAGGGTTGCTTTCTTTTCTGTAATTATATTTATTAAATATAGCAAATGTTCCTCTGGAATGTTAATTTGCTCTATATCTTCTAAAATATATTTGCCGTTTTCTTGTATTGTGTTTTCTATTGCGCCTATGAAATCCCTATGGCTTTTGCTGAAAATATCCAATTCTATAAATGATGCGCCCTTTAATCTATTCCATATATTGCATATATAGGTCTTTCCGCTGCTTTTTGGTCCTGTTAAAAAGTATGTTCCTTCACTAATTAATAGCGATGAGGTTATAAAATCAAATATGTCTCTATTTCCATCATGCACTATGAAATTTCTAGTGTCGTATATATCTACATTCATTGGAAAAGAAAAACTTAACTGCATATCCATTAGCTTCTTAATGATTAAAACCTATTAAAATTACTATAAAAATCAATAGAAAAATATAATTTTTTTGTATTGATATTTAATGTAAAAATATATACTATAATAAATAATTATCAATTGTTTTTTTATGCTCAATAGACCGAGAACACGTACTCTAAGTGAAGTTGATGAAGTATCTATTAGTGATACTTCAGATATTTCTTTATTTGGCGAAGTTTATGATGACGTTAATTCAGAATTTTTAAGGCGATATTATAGATATGAACCAACTTCTAAATTACAGAGAAAGCGAAAAGTTTCAGAGTATTTAAGGGATATTGGGCTAGAACTTGCTATATATGGTCCTGGCGCAATTGCTGGAACTGTTATTGGTGGAATTGCTGCTCTTGGCGCAGTTAGTGTTGCTGGGGTTGCTGTAATGCCTATTGTGTTTGCTACTGGTCTTGGTATGGCTGCTTCAATTGCCCTTAAGGATCCAATAAATAACGCCATATCAAAATCTATAAAAAAATCAAAAGCGAAAAAACTTGAATATGTGGTTGACATGGCTTTGACTATGACCCCAAAACAAATTGGTGATTTTTTTGAAAAAAAATTTGCGATAAAGGATATTTCTGACGAAGTTTTATCAAAATCTAAAATAGATAGAAAAAAATTTCATTATGTTAAAAATTTGGATTTAATGCTATATGGATGCTCGCTTTTGGAGGACTCAAAACCTGAAGAATTTAGGAGCAAGCTGGCTGAATATGTTAGAGAAAATGGAATATCTACGGATGTTGTGTTTCATGAGGATATAATGAGCTTTGCTGAGACGGAGGAAGAGAAAAATGTACATGGCGATTTCCTGTCTATTAGAAGGGGGTGTTTTATGGAATTTAAAGAACAGAAGGACTCTGATCTGATGCAATTATTTGGTAATGAGGATAAGAATGCGCTGCAGTATAAATCAAATATATCAACAGGCACGGCCATACAGTTGGGCTCAACGGCTGCTTCCCTATTGGTATCCGTTCCATTTGGATTTATACCAGGAGTTGCTGCTTTAACAAAGGTCGGTGAAAAGGCTGTAACTGTTGGAATATCAACGCTTACAAAGGGTATAGTTGGACCAACTGCAACTAAAGCTTTTGCTGCAAAGTCAATAAGACCAGGAGAAATTGGTGAGAATAGAAAATTTTTAAAGGGTGTTGATGGAAAGTATTTATTAAGCTTTGCCCTTATGGATAAAACTGATGCTGAAATATTTGATATGGCTGAAAAATTTATGGAAAACTACGAATATTATTCTG
The DNA here is from genome assembly GCA_944391025.1 of uncultured Rickettsiales bacterium. Taxonomy (GTDB): domain Bacteria; phylum Pseudomonadota; class Alphaproteobacteria; order Rickettsiales; family UBA1997; genus CALXSC01. The sequence continues at coordinate 9,279 of CALXSC010000013.1, read as the reverse complement.
GAGAAAAGGCTCAGAAGATTAAAGGGATTGAAAATAGATTTAAAAGATTATATAGATATGGTACCAAAGCTGGAAAAGATACTACTCTATTAAGAGAAACGGTTAGAAAAACATTAAAAAGACTTAAGAGAATGCCAATTACTTTATATGAAGCATATTCTGTTGCTGAATATATTGAACTGGCTAAAGCGCTTGGAAATTCTACTCCTGAGGCTCAAAATATGATTCTTATAAGAATGGAAGAGATAAAGGAAGATGTAATGAAATCTGTAAATGATAAGGGAGATTTCAGCAGATGGGATGGTAAAAAACCAGATTTTAATTATTTTTTAAACTCGTATCAGCTGCACATGTTTGCGCTTGGAAAGGGATCTACGGCTAAAGAAAGAGTTGATGAGTTTATGAATCCTGAAGTGTCAATTGGCATTGGTTTGGACTATAGATTTGAAGGGCAGGAAGAAAAATTTTTAGGCGGAGGAAGATTTAAATTTTTAGTAACTAAAGATCCGGAGATTAATAGTCCTTTGTATGGTTCAAAGATAAAGGCTGGAACTATTTTATACATTAATGAACTTACATTTGAAAGGGCTGTTGAAAAGATGAAGAACGGCGAGATAGACGCGGCTGAAATATTTGATGAAAAAAGTGGCACAAGGAAACTTGTGGAAGAAAAATTAAAAATAGCACCAAAAGTTTTTGTTAGAAATAAAGATGGCGATTGTAGTTTTTTTAATGTTAATTCAACGGTATGGCACAGGGAAAATAGCTATAGCAAGATGCAGTCGGAAATAGGGGATAGTCTAAAAGATATGTCAAATAATAGGAGTTCTAAAAATATAGAAGAGGTCGTTGATAAAATTAGGGAATTATCTACAATGACTGTAACTCCAAAGGCATTTTATAAACCAAGATTTTATATTGGAATGGGAATTGCTGGAAAAGCTGATTTTGATACTGGCGAATATCAACTTAAGGCTATTTTAGATGGTAGTCCATTGGAAAATAAGCCCTTTTCTGATTATTTTAAAAGTGGTACAAATTTAAAGCTATATGGCGATACAAGGGGAGATATTATGAGGTCAATAAACAATCTAAGGGAAGGCAAATTATCTGATGCAATAGAAAGCGTAGATGGAAAGCCTTTTGAAGATATACTCAAAGAAATGCTTGGCAAAAATCATGGCATGACGATTGAACAACTTTTGGCTATGGCTGTTCCTATGCCTTTTGTGGATAATGTTTCACTATCAACAGAGATAGCTAAGACAAGTGAAGTTGAAGAAGAAAAATCTGCGGCTGATAGTATTATAAAAAAAATAATAGAAAAACGCCAAAGAGATGGGGTGGAAATTGAACAAGCTACACAGGCTATGTAATTGCTATAATAAATATTAGCATTATTGTCTATAATAACTCTTGATTTTAAAGCATTTATTTTTTAATATTAATAACTGTATTAATAATATTATTTAATTATGTTTTTTATAAATGAAGTTTTTGCTGATGGCATAGCAAGTTCAGCTGGTACTCCAACATTTCAAAGCTTTACGGCTAGTTTAGTTCCATTATTAATTTTTGTTGCTATTTTTTATTTCCTATTAATAAGACCGCAACAAAAGAGACAAAAGGAGCATGAAAAAGAAGTCGCTTCATTAAAACCAAATGATAAGATTCTGACTGCCGGTGGAATCTATGGCGTAATTAAAAAGGTTAAAGAAAAAAGCCTAATAGTTGAAATTGCTGATGGAGTTGAGATTGAAGTTATCTCTGAAACAGTTACTCCAGCTAAGGACTTAGGTGGTGCAGCTTCAACAAAGAGCAGCTTTACTAAGAAAGAAGCTTTACCAAAAAAGGAAAAAACATCAAGTTCAAATAAAGAAAATAAATAATTGTGTTATGAAAAGGGTTTTGGTATTATTTTTGTTGTTAGCCATTGTTGCATCATGTGTGAATAAGAAAGATCTGGTTCCTGATAGCTATGAAAAAGGTATGAACCATTTAAAGATTGGAAATTATAACAGCGCTGCTGCAATATTTGAGAAGCTTGAAGATACCCAACCCTTTACGGCTGATGCAACAAATGGTCTAATAATGGCCTCATATTCATATTATAAAGCAAGGCAGTATGAAGATTCAATAAGAATTATTAACTATTTTATACAGTCAAATCCTATTAATGAAAACCTTCCGTATATGTATTACTTGAAGGGTTTGAATTATTATGATAGGGTAAGCTCCATGAGCAAAGCTAGAGATATAACTAAAAGTGCCGATTCTACATTTAAAGAATTAATATATAAATACCCAAATACTGAATATGCAAATGACGCGTTAGAAAGACTAAAAAAGACAGAAACCTATTTATCTGGGAATGAAATGAGTATTGCTAATTACTACCTTAGGAGAAAGAACTATATTGGAGCAATAAACCACTACACTAATGTTTTGAATGAGTATCCAAAATCTAATTTTGTGCCGGAAGCCCTATATAGACTGGTAGAAATAAATTCATTTTTAGATTTAAAATTTGAAGCCGTTAAGTATTATCAAATTTTAGCTCAAAACTATAAAGATAGCGTCTGGACTAAATATTCAACAAGAATAATTAAAAAGTATGAAAAATCATAAAATTATATATTCTATTTTATTATTTTTAATTAATATAACTAATTTAAGGGCAGATGAAGTAGAATATAGGTTGAGGAGATTTAACGCTAATTTTTATGAAAAAAGTTATAATGGCACTATAAAATACAATCTTGAAAAGAGAAACAAGCAGGAAAATGATCTAAAAACAATAAAAACAAAAAAACCAATTAAAAATGGTAAATACGAAGGTCATTATAAGGTTGGCAATCCGTATACAATTCTCGGTCAAACCTACTATCCAAGAGAAGAGCCTAATTATAAAGAGGTTGGCATGGCTTCATGGTATGGAAGCGACTTTCACAATAAGAAAACAGCTAATGGCGAAGTCTATAATATGAACGATTATACAGCTGCCCATAGGACGCTCCCAATGCCGTGTATAGTCAGAGTTACAAATTTGGAAAATGGAAAAAGCATAAAAGTTAGGGTTAACGATAGGGGTCCGTTTGCTAAAAATAGAATTATAGATGTATCTAAAAAAGTGGCAAAAAAATTGGATTTTCATGAAAAGGGTACAACAAAGGTAAAGGTTGAATATTTAAAAAAGGAAAGCGAAGAACTGTTGAAGGAATATGGATTAAAATAGGAAATCAATTTATGATTTCCTTAAGTTTAATATATAGCAAATTAACTTTTATCTTGCAGTATCTAAATCTATTTTCACTTAAAGCCACACACTATGTTTTTGTCATTTTAAAATTTTATTGTCTCAATGTATTAATTTATGCACCGTCACAATAAAATTTTAAAACTCATCGTGTCTTTTTGTGCAAGCGATTTAATGCTGCATGATAAAAGTTAATTTGCTATGGTTTATTCTGATAATTTTATAAAATATTCGTTAAACCTATTCTTATTTTTTATTTTATTTCTAAATTCTAGATCAATATCAGATACCCTTAATAACTTTCCATTATCTGATATAAATTGTGGATCTATTTTTCTTACTTTACAGAATACCTGGCGTATATGATTTTCCTTGTCGTTTTTATATTTTTCCACCGGCAGATTTAGATATTCAAAATATTTTTTTAAGACTGGATCGCTATCTAGATTATTTTTGATTTTTTCAATTATAACTTTGTCATTAAAATTATAAAAGTCATCAAAGGTTACATATTGCATTTCTATTGCTCTCTGGAATAGTTTTCCGGAAATTGCGAACATAATTGCGCTTTTCATACCAGACCACTCCATATCGTCCATTTTCCAAAAAAACTCCGCAAAAAACTTTGCTGTTTCAAAGTCTTTAAACATGAATGTTCCATTATTATTTATTAGAGAATCCAATATTCTGTTTTTTTCTTTTTCGTCTATTACATTATATAAAACAAAACCTTGTCTTAACGAATAGTCTATTCTATCGGCGCAAATATCCGGAACATTATTTTCCTTTAATGTAAAGTGTTTGTCTTCTAATATATAGTCTACATCAATACCATGATTTTTTAATATTTCTGCTATATCTGAATTTTTTACAAAATTTTCATGGATATCATCCTGTCCGCTTTGGTTTTTTTGTTCTTCCATATTTTCTTTTATGTAGTCAACTGTATGCGATAAAGCAGTATGTGATACATCGTGTATTAGTCCTGCAATCTGTTCTTCTAGAGAGGCTCCATATTTTCTTAATAAGAGAAATACACCTATTGAATGGTAATATCTGCTCATATCATCATTGCTTATTTGCGGATATGCCGGGTAGAAGCCGGCCATAGATATTCCGTTTAGTCTGTTTAGGGTTTTGCTATTTAATAGGTCTATTAGCACAGGTTCATTTACTTCAAATTCGCCATAAACTTTGTCAAATACTATCATTGATTACTATTTTTTTATTACAAAAATTATTTTATAATTTTTTATATTAAAATTCTACAATTAATTTTAAAATATTTGGCGATTATATGCCTAGCCAACTAAGAGAATTTTAATTGTATACTATAGTATATGGGGGAAGGAAGGAATAGCGAATGGTGAGGGAGGCAGGAGGGGCGGCCGCAGGGCTTTTTCTTTTGAATGTGTTAATTGTTTAGGCGATATGCTGGCTATGGTGATGTAATATGGGTATAGGTTAATTTTGGATAGAAAAAGCCCTAGGCTATGGCCTAGCAACGGCAGGAGTGCCAATATTATTTATAAAAGATAAAGTATATAAGAAAAAAAACCTGTATATAATTATAAAAAAGATATAAAATATAGAAGGGCACTCCTATGCCGTTGCTGCGGCCGCCCCCGCTGGTCCAATGATAATATTGGTTGTTTGGCGGGGTTGGTTGGGTTTGTGATTGTCTAATGCTAGGCAAGTCTAGTTACCTCCAACCTCCAGAATAACCATATCAAGCGTCATTACAATTTTATTTAGAGATTTAAAATAATTTAATATTTTTGAATCTATATTCCAATAATATGGGGTCATTGTCAGCAAATTCATTATATCTTCATTATTCTCTATTATAAATTCATCTTCTACTTCAATACTATTCTTTACTTTTAAAATATTTGATTTTTCAATATCAGAAATTAGTTTGTCGCTATTTTTTTCATTTTTTCTATCTTTATATATAATTTCCCTAAAGGTATTCAAATGATTTTTACCGGATATTACAAAATAAATTTTTCCGCCTGGCTTTAAAATTCTGCTTAATTCCAAAATTTTATAGGGTGCGAATATATTGATTATAATATTTTGAGAACTATTTGCAAATGGTGTATTATACGAATTTGCAACAATCCATTTTATATTTTTGTCTGCTTTGGAAGCTATGTTTATTGCATGCTTGGATATATCCAAACCATAGTAGTCTATCTCTGAATTACTAAGTTTTTCTGACAAAAATTTTTTTAAATTTATAAGATAATATCCGCTCCCACATCCAGTTTCTGTTATACTAATTGTTTTATTTTCTAATATCTTTTCTGATTGCTTTAAAATAAATTCATTTAGTCTGTCCGAAATAATTTTATAGAAATCTTTTTTTAAAAAATTATCCCTCGCTCTAATCATTTCCTTGGAATCGCCAGGGTCTTTACTGTTTTTTTGATTGCATGGCAATAGATTAACATAGCCATGTTTTGAAATATCAAAATTATGGTTATTTTGACAAATATAACTCCGTCCCATTTCCATTAAATCTAAACCACAAATTGGGCATTTTAAAACCATTTCTAATTTCCTGGTACATTTATAATTTTATAAATATCTATTCTAGGTTTTTCGTAATTATATTTAGGTTGAAAATTTTTACTTTTTTTTATTTTTACTTAATTTTTTTTCAACGTAATATTGCTGTCCTATTGTTATTATATTGCTAAAAGTCCAATAGATTAACAATCCTGCCGGCATTCCTGCGAACATCAATAGGAATAGAATAGGCATAACCTTTATTACTGTCTGCGTTTCAGGATTTGAATTGCCTTGAGCTGTCATTTTCTGTTGAATCCACATTGTCAGCGACATTAGGCAAGGCAGCAAACCTATATGCAGGAAAGTTACATTGTATGGCAGCAGACCGAATAGATTCCATATTGTGGTTGGATCTTTTGCGGCTAGATTCTTTATATATCCAAAGAATGGGGCCTGTCTCATATCTATTGAAATTACTAAAACCTTATATAGTGAAAAGAATACAGGTATTTGAATCAGCATAGGAAGACAGCCCGATAAAGGACTTATATTTTCTTTTTTATATAGTTCTATAAGTTCCTTATTCATTCTCATTTTATCATCGGCATATCTTTTCTTTAGAGCATCTATTTTTGGTTGTGCGTCTTTCATTTTTGCCATTGATACATAGGACTTTTTTGTAAACGGGTACATTACGCACTTAACAACAAATGTTAGAAATAATATAGCTACGCCAAAATTTCCAAAGAAGTTGTAGAATGTTTTTAGTATTATATATATAGGTTTTGTTAAAAAGTAAAACCATCCAAAATCAACAGCTCTGTCAAATAATGATAAATCGTATTGGAAAGCATATTGGTCTAAAAGACTTAAAATTTTTGGTCCTGCAAATAATAAATTTGTAGTCTCATTCTTTTGATTAGGGTTGATAACTATGCTGCTCGTAGTAAAATCAATAATATAATCATTATCATTATAGTTTGTTTTTATGTTAAATGTATTGCTTTTTTCCTTTTCTGCAGCCAAGGATACGAGCCAATATTTGTCTGTAAAGCCAGCCCAACTAAAGCCTGTATCAAAATCAAATTTTTTGCTTTTAAGTTTTTTATATTTTTCTTCCTCTATTTTATGGTTGAATGAACCAATAAAACCTTCGTGGACACTTGTTGCTGCCTCTGCGTTTGGCGTATTTCTTTTGATTATTCTATTGTCTATTTTTAGCGATATTACATTTTTGCTATTGTTTATAACATTTTGTTTAAAAGTAAACATGTAATTTTGATCTATTGAAACTATAAGCTGGAATATTATATTATCTTTACTTCTATATGACAATATAACTGGATTATTTACAGTAAGCTTCTCACTATCAGATTCCCATAGCGTATTTTTGTTTGGCAAGTCTAAATTTGAATCTTCGCTCTTCCAACCAAACGTTACATAATATGCGTCATTTGTATTTTGTTGTGATAATAACTGTACTTTCTCTTCAGAGTTTATTTCCTTTTTATAGTTTTCTAAAATTAAATTATCAAATAATAATCCCCTTAAATTAATGCTTCCATTAAGTTTTTCCGTATCTATAATTAGTTTTTTTTCTTCAAATACTTCCGCTTCTTCCTTTGGCAGTTCTTTTTCTTCAACGGCTATTTTTTCACTTTCTATCTTTTCTTCAGTTTTTTCAAGCGTTTGTTCGTGCTTTATTTCCTGGTTTATCTTTTTTGCATCTTGCGGAATTGTTTTTTTCCCATAGAATTTCATCCATGCAATCATTAAAAATGTAGATAATACTGTCGCTATAATTATTCTTGTATTGTAATTATCTTTATTATTTCTCATATCCTATAATCTTTAAAACAATGTTACTAATATTAAAACTAAAAATTAAAAAATCCACTTAAAATATGAACTTATTGTAAATTATTTATTAATTTTTCCGGCTGTTCCATTTTTTTTGATTATTAATTAAATATTTTAATAGATTACAATATATTTCAAAGCTATAGTTTATTGAGTTTATGGGTATAGTTTTTATCTTTTTTTTAAATCTTGTAATTTAAAAAAAATGTTATAATTTATAGAATGTAAATTTTAATAATAAAGGGAAAAGTAATGCCTAGAGTAGTTGTAACTAAAAATTATAATGAGGTTGTTGATGCACCTGGAGTATGTCCAGTTCAAGCTTTTAGAAAAGGACCTAATGGTGAATTAGTTATTGATCAAAATGTTTGTATTGACTGCGGTGTATGCCAAACTGTTGTGCCTGAAGGCGCAATTCTTCCAGATGATGAAGCTCCTGAAGAAGCAATCAAATATAACGAAGAGCATGCATCTGAATGGCCAGAAGCTTAGCAAATTCTAATTTTGAAGTTCTAAAATTAGAAAATATAAATAAAATCTATAGACAGAGCGGGAGTAATTTAGAAATAATCAAAAATTCTTCCCTCTCTGTTTTTAATCAAGAAACTGTTGCATTTGTCGGTCCATCTGGATGCGGTAAAACCACGCTATTACAAATATGCGGGCTATTGGACAATCCAACTAGCGGCAGAGTATTCATAAACAATCAGGATGTAGCAAAATTAAGCGATATTGAAAAGACAAATATTAGAAAAAACAATATAGGTTTCATATTCCAATTTCACCATCTATTGCCGGAATTTTCTGTCCTTGAGAATGTTATGCTGCCTGGATTAATTGATAAAAATGATAAAAAGATAATCAAAGAAAAAGCTATTGATATTTTGAATGATTTAGGGCTTATAGCAAAAATTAACAATAGACCATCACAATTATCCGGAGGTGAAAAACAGAGGGTTGCTATTGCTAGAGCAATAATGAACAACCCATCAATAATATTAGCAGATGAGCCAACCGGCAATTTAGATCCGGAAAATGCCGATATAGTATTTAATCTATTATTAAGAACGGTAAATAATCATAATTCAAGCCTTTTAATGGTTACCCATAATGTTGATTTGGCAAAAAAGCTGGATAGAATCATAACTATTAAAAATAAAGAAATAGTTGATTTTTAATTAAATAGACCTTCCGTATAAATAATTTTTTCTCAAAAAATAAAGACTTGTGATTTAGAGCATAGCGGTTCCATTATAATTTACATTATATAACTCCTTTGGCAAACGGCGTGGCAAAAAAAATAAGTCCTGTACGAAGACTGCTTTAGTATTCACTCCGTTCCTCCGCTTCGCTACGGCAAACTGCAGTGGGTCGCAGGCTGCCATTGCAAGCAAGTGCGAAGGCAAGGGGATTCAAGCTTGCTTGAAATCACCAGTGAGCAAAGCGAACGATTGCCTAAGCACGATGTGAAAACAAAGTGGGAAAATGATGAACTTGTTCAATCATTTTAGCCTGTCGTCCCACTGCAGTTTGCTAGAGGAACGAAGTGAATGCTCAAGTGCGAAGGCAAGGGGAAATGTGCTTGCACAATTTCACCAGCGTAGGGCTTTAGCCCGAGTGTTTGCCGAAGCACGATTGGAGCGAAG
>CALXSC010000012.1 GCA_944391025.1 uncultured Rickettsiales bacterium | reverse complement strand
CCTATTCAGTGCTCTACCCCCAATGATAACCACACGACGCACTACCTAAATAGTTTTCGCGGAGAACCAGCTATGTCCGGGTTTGATTAGCCTTTCACCCCTAGTCACAGTTCATCCCATACTTTTTCAACAGTAATGAGTTCGGTCCTCCAGTGGATATTACTCCACCTTCAACCTGACCATAACTAGATCACCCGGTTTCGGGTCTAATACATAAAACTAAGTCGCCCTATTCAGACTCGCTTTCGCTTCGCCTACACCTATCGGCTTAAGCTCGCTTTATATATTAACTCGCTGACCCATTATGCAAAAGGTACGCCATTACAGAATAAATCTGCTTTGACTGCTTGTAGGCGTTCGGTTTCAGGTTCTGTTTCACTCCCCTTATCGGGGTTCTTTTCGCCTTTCCCTCACGGTACTGGTTCACTATCGGTTGTTGGTTAGTACTTAGGCTTGGAGGATGGTCCCCCCATATTCAAACAGGATTTCACGTGTCCCGTTCTACTCGTATTCATCTGTGCTTTCTACCTGTACGGGGCTATCACCCACTATGGCTAAACTTTCCAGTTTATTCCAGTTCTTACACAAATGACATTGGCCTGATCCCCGTTCGCTCGTCGCTTACTAGGGGAGTCTCAATTGATTTCTTTTCCTCTGGCTACTTAGATATTTCAGTTCACCAGGTTCGCTTCTACTTCCTATGTATTCAGTCGTAGATACCCTTGCGGGTGGGTTTCCCCATTCGGAAATTTCCGGATCAAAGCTTATTGACAGCTCCCCGAAACTTATCGCAGTCTATTACGTCCTTCATCGCCTTCCAACACCAAGGCATCCACCAAACGCCCTTCTTTTGCTTTTTTAAATAACTTTTCTTTTCTAGCATAAATGCTAGTTAGAGTACACAAAGTAATTGAACTATATATAGAGTTAAATCTATATTGAACTTTATTCTAAACTTTCTGTTAATAGAGTCATCACACATCTATCTTTTCAAAAGTTTTCTTATATAATACTTTGTACTAATATTAAATTCACAATAAAAAACAACTTGCAAGATTCATTATAAAACAGAAAAATTTAAAAGTCAAGAAATATTTTTATTTATTTTTAACTTTTTAATAATAATTTTTTGAGTTTCCGAATCTCACCTAATCCATTATAGCATGTACTTTTTTAATAGTCAAGAAAAAAAATTAAAAATTTTAAAAAAATATTTTCCTTGAAAAATATAGCTTTGTTAGTATTTTAACAAATTTTTTTAATTTTTTTTATAAAAAATTTTATATTTTTTACTCCATTTTTAATTAAAAATTATAACACATGTCCAACTTGATTGCCCCTTTGTATTATAATTCCATTCTTAAACTCTAATTCGTTCCCGATCTTTATCGCTACATTTTTTAGATATTCTTTTGAATAAAAATATATTGTAAATTAATCAATATATATTTCACATATTGATAGCACAATAATAATCCATCACGCTTTTCTTAAAATATTAATCACAAGCCCAAAGAATTAAATTGACTTTTTCATGAATATTTGTAATTTTTTCATTGAGTAAAAAACAAAAAGATTATGTTTAATTTAAAAGATAAAAAAGTATTATTAACTGGTGCATCAGGCGGAATAGGTCATTCAATAGCTGAGGTATTCTCTGAAGCTGGTGCAATAGTAGGATTGGCTGCAAGAAATGAAGAAAAACTGCAATCCCTTGCATCTTCGTTAAAAAATAAAAGTTATATTTTTAAAATTGACTTGTCAAATCTAGAGTCCCTAGAAACATTCATAGATGAAGCAGACAAAACAATGGATGGAATAGATATATTAATATGCAACGCTGGAATAACCAAGGACACCCTTAGCATGAAAATGAAGACTGGCGACTTCCAGGAGGTTATTGACGTTAATTTGACATCAACATTCATCCTAAACAGAGATATGGCAAAAAAAATGATGCGAAGAAAATATGGCAGAATAATCAACATGACCTCTATAGTCGGCGTTTTAGGAAACCCAGGACAGGCTAACTACTGCGCTTCAAAGGCCGGTATGATTGGCATGACAAAATCCATAGCACAGGAATACGCATCTAGAGGCATAACAATAAACTGCATAGCACCAGGATTTATAAAAACCCCAATGACAGACATATTGAACGACGACCAAAAGGCTGTTATGCTGGCAAAAATACCAGAAGGAAAATTTGGAGAACCAAAGGACATAGCGAATACTGCTATTTTTCTAGCTAGCGACGAAGCAGGATATATAACAGGTCAAACAATCCATGTCAATGGCGGAATGCTGATGGTATAAAATTACAATATATATATTATAAATAAATGGCGATTATGGTCGCCATTATTATTAGTCATTAACCAAAATATCCTCAACAATAAACTGTATAGTCTTCTGACCCTGCCATTTATTAACATTTATTTCTCCTAACAGATTAACTTTTTGCCCCCTTTTTGACAGAATGGAAAATACTTTATCTTCCCTAGTAACCCTAAAACACATAGCTACAATACCATTAGATAGATGGACCATATCGTTATCACATACTATAAGTTTAAGGTTATTTTGATTTTTGCCAATTATATCAGCCTTTACAATAACCACATCCTTCAATATAATTTTAGGCTTATGATTTCCAGAACCAAATGGACCAAGTTTATCAATTTCATTTGCTAAATCTATAGATAAGCTTTTACATTCAAGAACTAAGTCAACTTCTTTTTCCTTATTGTTCAAATAATAGTCTACATCTTTGCCTAATTTTTCCATAAAGAACTTCTTCAACTCTTCCAATTTTGAATGTTCAACACTAAAGCCTCCAGCCATAGCATGTCCGCCGCCATCTCTAATTAAATTTTTTAGCTTGGCTTCTATTATAGCCGAGCCTAAATCAACACCATTAACAGATCTGCATGATGCCCTATAGCAATTTTCTAATTTTGATAAAACAATGGTTGGTTTTTCAAATTTATCCTTAATCCTTGAGGCAATAATGCCAATGACACCCTCATGCCAGCCTTCGCCCTCAACAAAAATAATATTGTCATTATACAGTTCTTTATCAGATATTTGCTGCAGTGCCTCATCAAGAACAACCTTTTCAATATTTTGTCTTTCTTTATTATATATATTTAAATTTTTTGCTATCTGCATGGTCTCAAAACTATCTTTTAAATACAATAGCTTGCTTGATAGGTCAGCCTCTCCAATTCTACCAGTAGCATTTATTCTCGGTCCCAATATAAAACCAACATGATACGCATTAACCTCTTCATCTATCTCAGATACATCTATAAGCGACCTAATACCCAAATTAGTTCTCCTGTGTATAACCTTTAGACCCTGTCTAACAAAAGCTCTGTTTAAACCAGTTAGGGGCACAACATCACATATAGTGCCAAGGGCAACAAGATCTAGAAAACTCAATAGGTCCGGCTCCTCTATACCATGCTTTTCATAATAGGAAGCGGTTCTCAATTTCTTATTTAATGCAATCAAAAATAAAAATCCAACGCCAACACCAGCGAGTGTTTTATATTCAGTAGTTTCATCAAGCCTATTTGGATTAATAATAGCGTCAGCCTCCGGCATAACCGTATCACCCAAATGGTGGTCAGTAATTACAATTTTTAAGCCTAATTCCTTACCAACTTTACACGAATCAAATCCAGAAATTCCACAATCAACCGTTATGATTAGATCAACATTTTTTTCCTTTTTAAGTTTAATAAAAGCATTTGAATTAGGACCATATCCTTCAGATATTCTATCTGGAATATATATAATTGAATTAACCTTTAATAAATCAAAAAAATTCTTCAGCAAAGCAGATGACGATACACCATCAACATCATAGTCTCCAAAAATACAAATTTTTTCATTATTTATTATAGAGTCATATACTATATTTACACCCTTTTCCATATCTAAAAGATGATTTGGATCCTTTAGGCTGCTCCTAAGCGTTGGGTTTATAAAATTCTCAACCTCATCAACATCAACATTTCTAAGTGCGAGCAGTCTTGATAAAATTTCCGAAAAGCCAAACTTCTGATATATAGCAAGAGCCTTCCTCTCATCATATTGATTTATTTTCCAAAGGTAGTTTCTAAATGATTTTTTATTAGAAAAGTACATTAATTAACCTCCAAATCAACTACGGTACCATTATTTGTTAATGCACGCGGTATGCTATTTTTGAAGTTTTTAGCTGTTCCAAAAGAAACAACCCTTCCGTCCTCCATTATTATCCAATATTCATCGCCAGTTCTCAAAAGCGGCGAAAATCCAATAAATGGAAATCTTTTTATATTAAAAAATATGCTAAATAAATCATCGTGGACGTAGTAAACCCAATACACCTTGTTATAGTAGGCTTTTTTTGAGAACGGTTTGCCAAGAACCTTTATTACCTGTTCCTCATTATCGTTAACATTTAATTTCTTAAGGCTATTGCTCGTTAAGGGAAAACAACCGCTTAACAATATGAGCAATATACAAGAAAATAATTTAATCATTGTTTATAAATAAAATTGTTCAATTGCCTTTTCAGGATAATTAATATAGATTAATATCCTATACAAAAACCTACAAATATAAAATGATTTTAAAAAAAGCATAAAAAAAATCAACAAATTTTAAAATTTTGTTTAAAATATTAAGACCATTATATAGCATGATATAATATTTATACCAAAAATTTATTTGTTGATTTATATTGGTTATTTACTACCACCCAATTTTTCTTCTTTAAATAAGACATGTTTCCTGATTATAGGATCATATTTCAAAAATTCCATTTTATTAGGTCTTTTTTTAGGGTTTCTTCTCGCCAAATAATAATAACCAGTATCAGCAGTACTTACTAATTTAAAAAGTATCGCTGGTCTCTTTCTTTTTGCAGTTTTTTCCGCCATTTTATTACCTTAATGGTTATTAATTACATTCTTTCTACCAAATTGTAAATTATTTATTTTTATTTGTCAAGAAATTAAAAAACTATTGACAAAAACTTAATAGACATTTATAAAATAAACCACAGGAAATTATTGTATAAAATATTTTGAAAAAATTATTTTTAACATTGATAATTTTTATATTGCAATATGGAAAAGTATTTGCCTATTGTAACGAACAGGTTTCATATATAGTACTTGACGGCAAGAATGGAAATATACTAGAGCAAAATAACGACAAAAACCTAAAACATCCCGCATCATTGACAAAAATAATGACACTGTATCTAGCCTTTGAGGCACTTCAGAAGGGCGAAATAACGATGGATACCGAGATAGAAGTATCCGACAGAGTAGCATGCCAGCCAAAATTTAATGCAGACCTGAAGGAAGGCGATACCATAACCGTTAGGGAAGCAATACTTGGAATAATTGTAAAATCATTCAATGACTTTGCTGTAGCACTAGCAGAAGCTGTTGATGAAAATGAATGGAATTTTGTTAGAAAAATGAATCAAAAGGCCATAGAGCTTGGACTAGATAATACATATTTTACAAACTGCACAGGGTTTTCAAACAACAACCAACAGACTACGGCGTTTGATGTTGCAAGATTGGTTTTTAGAATAAAACAGGATTTTCCTGAATACTACTCTCTTTTCTCTACAAAAAGCTTTAAATTTAAAGATAAGGAATATGAAACCCATAACCATGTATTAACCGAATACAAATATGCCGAAGGATTAAAAACAGGTTTTACAAGGGCAGCAGGCTATAATTTAGCTACGACAGCCCATAAAGACAATAAAGATCTAATCGGAATAATAATCTCATGCAACAACCTAAAGGAAAGAGATGCTTTCATGATATCAATTCTAGACAGCAACTTTAAAAAAAATACCGACGATGGTATAATAGCACAAAACAATCAACAAAAATAGGTTCTATATGCTTGAAAAGAATAACATCAAATTGGAAAATGCACTGTATATAATCTCTACGCCAATAGGAAACATGAATGATATAACAATAAGGGCTTTGGAAGTGCTTTTAACCTTAGATTATATATTCTGCGAGGATACAAGAGTTACAAATAAATTGCTTGAACATTATAAACTAAATAAAAAATCCCTCTTTGTGTATAATGATTTTTCAAAGGACTATGAAAGAGAAAAGATTATAAAACTATTGAAGGATGGAAAAAGCATAGGACTAGTTTCAGACGCAGGAACGCCATTAATTTCAGATCCAGGATTCAAACTTGTAAAGGAATGCAAGGAGAACAGTCTAAAGGTTATACCAATATGCGGAGCCTCTGCAATGCTAACCTGTCTGGTAGCAAGCGGATTGCCGTCTGACAAATTTCTATTCTATGGATTTCTCTCCGAAAAGGAAAATGAACGAAAAAAGGAAATAGAAAAATTAAAATATAGAAATGAGACAATAATAATATATGAAAGTCCCAAAAGGGTTCTATTTACAATTAACGAAATATTAAATATAATTGGAGATATTGATATTTGTGTTGGACGGGAATTAACAAAAATATATGAAGATATAAAAACAGACAAAATATCAAATATACTAAAATACTATGGAGAGAATCCGGATAAACTAAGGGGTGAGTTTGTTCTAATCATTAAAAACGATAATATTAAAAATCAAGATATAAACCTTGAAAAAATAAAAATTATATATAATAATTTAAAAAACTATATGAAACCAAAAGAAATCGCAGATTTCATAGTTAAAATTGGTTATCATAATGATAAAAAAGAAGTTTATAATATTCTACTAACAATGTAAAAGGAGAAATATTATGCAGGATAAACCAATGTTAATATTAACTTTAATTTTGACCTTTATAATCTGTGGCTATTTTTGGTTATTTGGTTTCAGCAGAAATCCATGGACAAGATATGGGCAATACGCAGGATTGGCAATGTGCGGTCTCCTAATAATAGACAATATTTTTAGGCCATAATGAAAATAGATTTTCCATATACAAAAGAATTATTGATTCTTAATAATATTTTCAATAAAAACAACGAGGATAATCTGAGGATAGTTGGCGGAGCCATAAGGAATTATTTAATAGATAGAAAAATTAATGATTTTGACCTTTCAACAAAGCTAACGCCAAAAGAATCTATAGAGCTATTGAAAAAAAATAGGATTAAGGCAGTGCCAATAGGAATTAACTTTGGAACAATTATAGCCATAGTAAGGGGAAAGGGTTTTGAAATTACAACGGCAAGAAAGGATGTTAAAACTGACGGCCGCCATGCAATTGTTGAATTTACAAGAGATTTTGAAACGGATGCAAAAAGAAGAGATTTTACTTTTAATGCTCTATATCTAGATTTTAACGGAAATGTCTACGACTATTTTGATGGGATATCAGACCTGAGAAAAGGCATTGTTAGATTTATAGGAAATGCGAGTGAAAGAATTAAAGAGGATTACTTAAGGATTTTGAGATTTTTTAGGTTCTACTGCTACTATGCAACCATTCTTGATAATGAAGGTTTAAAATATGCCATTGAATATAGGGAAAAATTAAGGGATCTATCTGGCGAAAGGATAAAGGCAGAAATGTTTAAAATATTAATTGCAGACTATCCTATTAAGACTTTAGAGATAATGAGGCAGCATGATATACTTCAAATTATAACTGGATTGAATAGCTTTGATTTTGGAAAACTTGAAATTTTATTTTCTATTAAAAAATTTATAGGGCATGAAATTAATGCTGAATTAGTATTGTCATTATTGCTTAAGGATATGGATGAGCTTAATATATTAAAAGAAAAATGGAGGCTGTCAAAAAAAGAAAACTCAGAGATTCTTAGAATAATTGAACGCCGAGCTGATGCTCCATATACAGAGCAGGACATAGCAAAGTTTCTATTTTCTGGATATAAAAAAGATACAATAGCTAATTTCATAATTGCAAATGCAATTATTAACAGAAACATAATAGAAAATAGCATTATTGATACTATAAATAGATTGATTGAATATTTAAAGCCAAAGGAACCTCCAGTTTTTCCAGTTACAGGTTTAGATTTGGAGGAAGCAGGATTTACATCAAAAAAGCAATTTGGAAAACTGCTTAATGAAGGTAGAAGAATTTTTATAGAGTCAGATTACAGCATGTCAAAGAAAAAAATAATCAAACATTTAAAAAATTATAATAATAGTTAAATAAGATAAAAAAAATATTTGCTTTTATTGAATTTATCTTTAAAATCCCTAAGGGAGAATTATTTATTACTTACTCAGAATATGAAAGATAAAATTATTAGTTTTATAGCCTGTTTTTTAGCCATAAATTTTAATTTGTTTGCAAAGGAAGTTTCTTCAAATAAGCAAAATAAAACGGTAAAAAAAGAAGCGACTATAAATAACAAGGATATTAAAGAATTAAATCTAATTGACGTTTTAGAAATGGCATTAGCCAATAACCCAAAGGTAAAAGAAGCATGGATGAATATAGATGTTGGCAAATACTCGTATACATCGGAGCTATCAAATGCTTTTCCTACTATAGAGGGACAAATCAGCTATTCTGATGCAAGAAACAAATATGACGCAGACGGTATAGCAACAAATAAAAGCAAAGGCGTTACGCCATCTGTAAGTTTAAGCTATCTACTCTTTGATTTTGGCGGAAGAACAGCAGATATAATGAATTTTAAGTATAAATTGAATACCGTAAAGTTTGAAACAAATCTTTTTATACAAAACTTCATATATCAGGTTATAGAGGCATACTATGGACTTTTTTCATCTCTAGCAAATGAAAAAGCAGCAAAAGAAACGGAAAACTCAAGCTATGAGGCTTTTAAGGCTGCCAGTATAAGATACGATATAGGTTTAGCACCTTTAACCGATAAATTACAGGCAGAAACTTCCTATACTCAAAAAAGATTAGTAAGGGAAAAAGCTGAAAATAATGTTAAAATCAAAAGAGCTGAGTTAAACTATTTATTAAATTTAAGTCCAATTGTTGAGTTAAATCTTGCTGTACCATTTTTAGATATAACTAGAGATGATTTTCAAGAAAATGTAGTAAATCTAATTGAAACAGCGTTAAAAAACCGTCCTGATTTAAAAGCCTATTATGAAACAAAAAAAGCAAAGAAAGCAGAGGTATACAGCGCAACTACAGAATGGCTTCCATCAGTAACTCTAAATGCCTCCTACGGAAAGACAAACGACCTAAAAAAAGGCGGCAAAGGTGATAGGGATAATTATAATATTGGGGTAACCGCTTCAATGCCATTCTTCACAGGTGGATATATATATAGCAACGTTGCAAAAACAAAATCCCAATTAAATATAATAAATGAACAGATAAGAGATTTAGAAAAGGACATAGAACTTGACGTATGGACGGCATATCAGGACTTTATGACAGCAAAAAGAACATATATAACCAGTGAAACTCTATTAAAAAGTGCAACCGAAACCGAAAAGACAATGCTGGGCAGATATAAGAACGGTAAATCATCAATACTTGACCTGCTAAATGCACAGTCAGACCTAGCAACCGCTAGGTACGAACTAATAAGCTCGCAGCATAATTGGTTTATTTCTAGAGCAAATCTAGTAAGGGCTTTGGGTCAAATGAGCATTGAAGAATTAGAAAATCTAAATAGTGCAGCAAACTTAGATAATATAATAGATAATAATAATCAAGGTAGTAAAAATGAAGCTAACTAAGAAAAAAATAATTATTGCATCAATAGCAGTATTGCTTATTGGATATTGGATATTCAAACCATCAAAGAGTAAATTTAATATAAAAGACTTTGATATAGATACCGTTCAAAAGGGCGATATAACAAAAACTATAACGGCAAATGGCACAATAAATCCAGTTAATGTTATTGAGGTTGGAGCTCAGGTTTCTGGCAGAATTGAGAAGATATACGTGGATTATAACGATACAGTAAAAAAGGGACAGAGACTGGCCGAATTAGATACGTCTATATTAAAAAGAGAAGTTAGCGAAGCGCAATCAGCAATGAAAAAAGCAAAATCAAACCTTGATTTAGTTGAGCTAAACTACAAACGAACAAATGAACTGTTTAAAAATAACTATATTGCAAAGGTTGAACTGGACCAGGCGGAAACAGAGTTAAAAAACTCAAAGGAAGAATATAATATTACCAAATTGCAATACGAGAGAGCAAAGATTAATTTAGGCTATGCTTTTATTGAATCGCCAGTAGCTGGAGTTGTTATATCAAGGGAAGTTGACATAGGCCAGACAGTTGCCTCAAGCTTTTCCGCTCCTACATTATTTAAAATAGCTGAAGATTTAACAAAAATGCAAATTGAAACCAGTGTTTCTGAGGCTGATATTGGTTCCATAAAGGAAGGACAAAAAGTTGAATTTACGGTTGATTCATTCCCTACAAAAATATTTGAGGGCACAGTTAAACAAATAAGATTAAACCCAGCCACAGAATCAAACGTTGTTGTATATAATGTTATTATTGAAATAGAAAATGAAAGCAAGGAATTGCTGCCAGGTATGACAGCCTATGTTACTATTCCTATAGGTGAAGTTAAGGACGTTATGAAGATAAATACAGTAACCCTAAGATTTAATCCAGATACTAGGCTATTAGAAATAATGAATGTCAAAAAACCAGAAAGACAAAAAGGTAAGGTTATATTATACAAATTAGAAGGAAGTAAAATTATTCCAGTATATGCTGAAGTTGGATTATCAGACCTAGCTCAAATTGAGATAAAAAGCAACGATTTAAAAGAGGGCGACCAGGTGCTTAGCAATTCTGTATTAATCACAAATACTAGATCAAAAAAATAGTATAATACAAAATTCCAGTGTTCGCTTTTATAAAAATATATTGAAAGTTGTAGGTGAAGCAATATATAGGCATTGCAAGACCAGACTTTTAATATATTGGAGTAAAATGTAAAATAATAGTAGTCTTGGGATTTTGGTGTTTAAAATACTAATCTTCGTATGCAATTAAAATGTAAAAGATTATATATATATTGCTTATTTAGATAATTATTAGTATAATATTCATAGTTAACTTTAGTTGGTTTTATGGCAAAGGTTATAGAAAAAGAAACAACATTAGCTAATAATATAGATACAGAATTAAAGGATTTATTTGCTAGATCCAACGTAGTCAATGAAGAAAACGATGAAAAACTAAAGGAGCTAATCCTAAAAACAGAAATTAGCAATGAAAATACTATAGTAAACTATATGCCAACAACTCTGGATGGAAAAAGAAAATTAACGGAGATAATAAAAAAAATAAAGAAAAATAAGCAGAATGAAAAGGAACTTGATATAGAAACCTCAAAAAAAAGGGAATTTGAAATAAATGATACGATAAAAAGAAAAGTTTTTGATGAGAATGAAGATATTGATCTTGAGAAGGAATTAAAAAAGGAGAAGAAAAAATTAGAGGAGGAGTTAAAAGAAAAGGATGAAAAAGACGATAGCAAGCTTGAGAACGAAAGAAAAGCGAGAGAGGAGTTGGAAAAGCAGTTAAAACTGGAAGAAGAGCGAAAAAAAGAGGAAGAATTAGAGGAAGAAAAAAGAAGAGAAAAAGAAGCGAAAGAAAAGGAAGAGGAAGAAAAAAGAAGAGAAGACTTAAAAAATGAAGAAGAAAGCAAACCTGAAAATAAAAACGATTCCCAGAATGAAAAAGAGCTTGATATAGAGACTGAAAAGGAAGTGAGACTCCATGAGCAGCAAAAAGCAGAGCAGCTGGAGGAAGCTAAAATCCAAACACAGACAGCCATCAAGGAAAAGGAAGAAAAAGAAGAGGAAATAAAAAATACGATAAAAGAGATTATAAAAAAACATGCTGAAGAAACAGAAAAGTCCAGTGAAAGCAATACAGTAAATACAGATAATAACGCAGATTCTAAAAATAACCAATGGACAGTCTATAGACAGCAAGCAGCAAATGAATCCAGCATGAGAAGCTCAGGAGAAGGCTTAGAATTTAAATGGGAATTCAATGGAATTTTAACAATTATAGATGGCGATAAAACGACAGTTGAGACTTTTACAAAAAGCGGTACTGAAGAAAGCTTTGAAAAAGCTAAACTTAATGTATTGGAAGCAAAGGATGAATTCGTAAAAATGTGCGAAGTTATAGCCAACAACGGAGATTATAATCTACTAATAAGGGACCCAGCAGTGCAGGATAACCTTTTAATGTATGAAGAAGGTTCCTACGAAAATTCAATTAAAAACGCAAAGGAACATAAAACAGAAAATGCTTCGGAAAAATCAAATGACCCAAATGGTAAAAGCTTTGTAGAATCTCTTAATTCAGCCAAATCAGAAGGCAGATCCTCTGATGGCAATTCCGGTAGAAGTATAGCAGCAGAATCTAGTCCAGGCAGTACTGCCAGCTCAGGCGCCTCATCATCAGGCGGCGGTTCCTCTGGCGGAGGCAGTTCTGGCGGTGGTTCTGGTGGAGGAGGAGGCGGAGGCAGTTAAGAGTATTTATACTTCCATAATGAAAACAAATATGAATTATATGGATATATAATTAAATTAATATATCTATATGGAAAAAAAGATAAAAAAAGAAAATAGACTTGAAAGAAAAAGTAATTTTTTGGAAATTAAAGGTATAAACAACCTTGGAAAATTTTGTGGATATGCAAGTGTATTCAATATAAAAGATAGCTATCAAGATATAATATTGCCATCAGCTTTTAAAAATTCATTAAAGTCAAAAAATATAAAAACAGATATTAAAATGCTTTGGCAGCACGCACAGGATAAACCAATAGGTTATTTTGATGTTATAAAAGAAGATTCAATAGGGCTGTATGTAGAAGGCCAAATATTGCTTGATATAAGACAGGGTCTAGAAGCATATAATCTAATAAAGAATAAAAGCGTAACCGGATTAAGCATAGGATATTCAGTAAAAAATGCAGAATATGATCCAAAGGACAACACAAGAATAATAAAGGAAATAGAATTATTTGAAATAAGTGTAGTTACCTTTCCAGCAAATCAATATTCAAACATAACCTATTGTAAAAGCAAAACCCTAGAGCAAACCATAATTGAAAAATTAAATATACTGCAGAGCTTTTTAGAAAACAGATAAAGCATGCCACCATTTAATGGTGGTATTAAGCATTTAATAGCAATTTTATAGTCAAAAGCTCTGCAGCCCTTCTTTTCCTGTAGACTTTCATCATAATTGCACTCAGAAATAAAGTCGCCATCATTATATGCTCCATCATCAATTTTTTTATCTATACTTTTAAGTATTCTTGCCATCTTAAAGTCTCCGTTGCTGCCTAATTCTGTTACTGCTTCAATATAATTGCTTGGAACTATATTACATCTAAAATCGCCTTTATAATCACAAGCCCGAACTCTATAAATAGGCAAAAAATAATAACCAGAAATAGATTTTACTGGTGGTAAGCCACCAGATTTATACAATACTTCTAAATCTGTAGATGAGACATTTCTAGGTTTAAAATCAAATATTTTCTCTAAATACAATTCAACAAAAGGCGACGTAATTTGATTAGGAATACCATAACCTTCAACAGTACCGTCATATGGAGCACTAAAGTCACTTGAAAGATACGGTTGTTTTTCAATATCATCTGGAGCATATTGTGGTTTATATCCATGCATTCCATTTTCATCCAAATCGCCAGGTATTCTTCCTTTTATTACACAAAAAGAATAATACGCTCTTTCAATATTTTTAATTTCATTAATTAAACTTCTAGTCTTAGCACTCTCAATTAAACTCGCCCCGCCTGTCACACCCGCAACAAGAAGTCCTATTATTATTAATACTATTGATAGTTCTATTAGAGAAAAAGCTAAAGCTTTTGATATTTTATTTTTTAATTTATTATATTTTAGAGAAGTTTTAGGGTTGTTTAATAGTTTGACCCCCCCCCCGAATTTCTTGAACCATATATTTTTTATACATATAAAATATTAATTTGTTTACATAAAATTATAATATAATCATAAAAATTTTTTCAATAGATTTTAAAATCAAAAAAATGGAACTAATAGCTAAATTTAGATAATTCTATAAATTCACTAACAGTTAGCTCTTCAGCCCTTTTATTTAAATCTAAGCCATCCAAACATTTACTATCCAGCATATTATTTTTAATAAGAGATTCAACAGCGCCTTTTATCTTTTTTCTCCTTTGATTAAACAGAGCAAATGTTATTTTGGATAATTTTTCAATATTAACATTTCCAAAATCATTTCTAGGAAGAATTTTAACAACAGATGAAACAACTTTAGGAGGTGGTATAAAAAAACTAGGTTTAACATCAAATTCTTTTTTTGCATAGCATAGAGCCTGCACAATAACAGACAATCTTCCATAATCCTTGGTTGATGGTATAGCGACAATCCTTTCAACAACCTCTTTTTGTAATAATAGAACAAATGAATCAAATATAGTTAAATTATTCAACCATTTCGTCAATAGAACAGTACCTACATTATACGGCAGATTTGCTATAACGTTAATATTGCCATCAAAATATTTAGTTTCGTCAATCTGCAGCGCATCCTCATTTTCAACAAAAAAATTATTATATTTTGAAAACTCATCTTTTAAAATTTTAAACAAATCCTCATCAATTTCAACAGAAACAAGTTTTTTCGGATTTTTCTCTAATATGCTTCTGGTTAGACCACCAGGACCAGGACCAATTTCCAAAACATTCTTATTAAAAATATCGCCAGAAACCCCAACTATTCTATCTAACAAAGATTTATCTACTAAGAAGTTTTGCCCAAATTTTTTCTTAGTAGATAAACCGTATTTTTTAATAATATTC
>CALXSC010000011.1 GCA_944391025.1 uncultured Rickettsiales bacterium | reverse complement strand
CTCCTTTCGACCATTAATCTATTTTAATAGTATATCATAAAAATAAGGTTGAGAGAAGTGATGATGTTGGGGTTGCTGGTGGTTTAGGAGTAGAAAGAGATTGACAATAGACTGATAATAGGGATATAATTTTATTAGCATTCAACTGCGTCGAGTGCTAATCGGATGGGGAGGAGAAGGATATGAGTTTTCTTATTCAGAGACATAGTGGGGTTATTACTTTGGAGACAAGAAAGATTATTTCTAGTCGTTATAAAACAGTAACTAAAGCAATTAATAAAGAATTCTGGAATACATTAAATGATACTCAAAATAGTATATACGTAGGTTCATATGGAAGAAGAACGGCTATTAATACAAGTGATATAGATATTTTGGTTTTATTGCCTGAAAGTGAATATCAACGTTTTGACGCTCTTAAAGGGAATGGACAGTCTAGGTTATTACAAGCTGTAAAAAGTGCAATTATGAATTCATATCCGAGAAGTGATGTGCGTGCTGATGGACAAGTTGTGAAAATTTCATTTACAGATGGTATGAAATTTGAAATTCTACCGGCATTTCAAAATAAAGACTGGTGGGGGAATTGGGATGGTACATATAAAAATCCCGATTCTAATATGGGTGGTAATTGGTGTTCTACAAATCCTAAAGCAGAACAAGAAGCAATGAAGCTAAAGAATAATAGTAGCAATGAATTATTAGTGGATACATGTAGACATTTGCGTTATGTGCGAGACAATTATTTTAGCAGTTATCATTTGTCAGGCATTGTGATTGATAGTTTTGTCTATGCTGCTATGGGTAATTGGCAGTGGACAAGACCGGGAAGTACTTCGTCTGCACCGAAAGGAAATTATGAAAATGTGTTACTAGATTATTTAAGGAAAAACTCATTCGGGGGAAATTTGATATTAAATGCGCCTGGTAGTAACCAAAGTGTATCAACTCAAAATAGTTTGGAATGTTTGGAAAAAGTAATAAAGTTTATTGCCCAATAATAGGTACAGAACACGGGGAAAGGGAGAGAATATGGAACGAAATTCCCGAAATAGTCAAGGGTACAAACTGGAATCACAGATACGAGAAGCATATGGGAGGGTTACTTATTCCCAAACATGTCATGATAAATTCATAAATCGGATAGTAAAACTTGATGACAGAATAAAAATATGGCAAATTGTTCTTTCAGGAGTTACTACAAGTGGTTTTGTTGTTGCAATATTTTCGGATGATAATATTGCAAGTATAATAGGTGCAGTAGTTTCATTAGCATTGCTAATCCTGAATACGTATATAAAAAATTTTAATCTTTCTGCCATAGCGCAAGAACACAAAAAGGCTTCAGATTTATTGTGGAAAATACGGGAGGAATATGTATCATTACTGACAGATTTTGAAATGCTAGAGGCAAGTGAGATACGGAATAAGCGTGATGAATTACAAGAAAGGACTGCAGAAGTATATAGTAATTCACCACGAACAGATGCAAAAAGTTATCAGGCTGCTCAAAAAGCATTGAAAACAGAGGAAGAGCAGACTTTCTCAGAAGAAGAAATAGATATAGTGTTGCCTAATTCTATTAGGCGCTGCAATCGGAAAATGGTGGAGAATTAGTATATTAGCATTAAATGTTTCTGGGATTCTACTTATATAAAAAGCATGGCAACATTTTGGCAACAGAAAATCAGTAATCTGGAATAACTGATGGAATTGAAGTAAATATCGGCATGAAATCGCGCAAAACCTAAACAAATATAGTTAACAACATCAAAGAATACGCCGAGTTCGAGTAGTACGAGAGTGCATGGAGTATTTTATATGGCAGGTAGTCTATAAGATTACCTGCTGTATTTGACCTATTTTATTTTTATGAGTTTTGTTGCCATAAATTTATTTTTTTTTTTTTTTTTTGAATGAGAGTTGTAATACACAAGAATATATAAAGATGCTGGGGGAAGAATTGGTTTTTGAATTTAATAAAGCTGGAATGACGACTCATCCACATGCGGTGGGAGGCGGCAGAGAAAATAGTGCTAGAATAAAATTAAAAAATATATTGCCTGCTGGGGTTGGCGTTGGAAGCGGCTTTGTAATAGATAGTTATGGAAACACTTCACAACAGTGTGACATAATTTTGTATGAAGAAAATTTTGCTATGAAGTTTAATGTTAATGGAAATTCGGAAAATACGTATTATAATTGTGAAAGTGTTATTGCTGTTGGAGAGGTTAAATCTGTGGCGAGCATGACAGAAGTTAAAGATGCTATTATCAAATTAAGTAAGGTTAATCAACTAAAAAGATATAATGATGATGGATATGACTATAGAAAATATTTATCAGCAACTACTATTCGTAATAGTCTTGGTGATGAAAAAATAGAATATAATAGTGACGGAGATACTTTGAAACAAATCTTTACATTTTTATTATGTCAAGATCTGAATGCGAAAACGTCGAGTATAATAAAGTTTATGCAAGAGAAATGTAATAAAGAATGTGAATATATAAATAAAATTTTATCTACTACCGGAGCATATATATCATTTTTAGATACGAAACAATATCCTATAAAAGTAATGCCCGGAAAAATTGGTGCCAATTCAGTATTTAATATGGTAGATAATAAATATGCATTTAACCATTTTGTTCATAATTTAATAGATTTTATTACCCATGCAACAACGGTACCCTTAAATTATGGGAGATATATTTCAGTGCCTATGAAAATAGATGATTTGAAAGAAATTATAACATTATAAATGATGGCAACATATTGGCAACCGAAAATCAGTAAGCCAGAATAATTGATGTATCTGAAGTAAAATATCGGTGTGAATTCACATAAAACTTAAATAAATACAGTTAACAATATCAAGGGACACTCCGAGTTTGAATAAAACGAAATGGCGTAAAAACCCAGTGTTTATGCGGGTTTGCGGCACTTCGAGAAGTCTTTTGATAACAGTTGCATAAGAACCATTATTCTTGTAATCCGGTGGTTT
>CALXSC010000010.1 GCA_944391025.1 uncultured Rickettsiales bacterium | reverse complement strand
AAATCATTAGAATATGTTTATTATAGTCTTTTACTATTATTCACACAAAAGAAAAGATTAATTGAACCAAAAGACTTAGATAACGGAGATTTTACTTGGAATAGAGTGTTAATGGCAATGGTTGGTTGGCAGGCTCGTTAATGATTTTAAAATAACTCTTTATTTTTTAAATTTTATATATAATACTAATCTGTGAATATTTAATAATTATAATATATGAAAACAGCAATTACTTTTATTAGGTCGTTATTATTCTCAGTTGTTACGATTACAACAAGCATACCGTTAAGTTTTGGTTTTGTCATTTTCTGGTTGCCATTTTTCCCGAATAGAAGAAAAATTTTTGATTTAGTCGCTTCTCTATGGTGCAAACTAATGATATGGACTTTAAGGTGGACAGTTGGCATAAAAAGCAATATTATTGGCTATGATAAATTGGATAAAAATAAATCATATATAATAGTTGGAAAGCACGAATCCACATGGGATACATTGGTTATGCATACATTTATGAAGCCAACACCCGTATTTATTCTAAAGAAAGAATTACTTTTTATACCATTTTTCGGATGGTGTTTAGCACTTGCGAGCAAAATCGCAATAGATAGAAGCGGAGGTGTCGGCTCAATAAAAAAAATCCTAAGGGAAGCTAAAAAATATATAGAAGAAGGGCATAATGTAGTAATATTTCCACAGGGCACAAGGGTTCCGCCAGATTCAACAATTGAAAAATATCCATACAAAACTGGATTTATAGCCCTAATCAGAGAGATGGGTGCAGACATAGTTCCAATGGCGCTAAATTCTGGAAAGTTATGGAAGAAAAAACAATTTCTAAAACATCCTGGCACAATAACTATGGAATTTATGGAGCCAATAAAATATGAAGACATTAAAAAAATGAGCAAGGAAGAGCTATTGGAAAAGCTTGAAAATATTATAGAGTCAAAGTGCAAAGAATTAAATAAACTAAATTAGCTATTAATTTAATACTTCCCCTCAAGCAGCTTCATACTGGCCTTGTCAATTCTAACTTTTATAATCTTTCCTATTAAATCTTTTTTATCGGAATCTATAACAACAGTTTGAAGATACGGACTTCTGCCAAAGTAGCTTCCATCATTCCTGTCAGACAGGCTTTCTATTAAAATATCAAGCTCTTGACCTTCTTTGCTTTTATTGAACTCGCCCTGCTGTCTTTCAAGAAGTTCCTGCAGAATATCTAATCTTTCAGCCTTAACATTTTCATCTATTTGATTTGGCATTTTTTCACCAGCAGTGCCTGGTCTTATACTATATTTGAATGAAAATGCAGTTGAAAAATTAACCTTTTTACACAATTCCAAAGTCTCTTCAAAATCCCTATCGGTTTCGCCAGCAAATCCAACTATAAAGTCTGAAGATATCGCAATGTCAGGCCTTGATTTTCTAAGTTTATCAACAACGTCAAGGTATTGTTCAACAGTATATTTTCTATTCATAGCCTTTAGCACTCTGTCAGAACCACTCTGTATAGGCAAATGTATAAACGGCATTAGTTTTTTAATTTCCCTATGGGCGTCTATAAGCGCTTGATTTACCTGGCTAGGATAGCTCGTCATATATCTAATTCTCTCTATGCCTTCAATTTTTGAAACTTCATAAATTAAATCCGCCAAATCCCTGCCATTAAAGTTATAGTTATCAACATTTTGCCCTAGAAGCGTAACTTCTCTAATTCCTTCGCCGCTCAAAACCTTTGCTTCTTCAAGTATTTGATTAAAGTCCCTTGAATATTCTCTTCCCCTCGTAAATGGCACAATGCAATATGAACAGAACTTATCGCAGCCCTCCTGTACAGCAATCAATTCACTGACGCCCTTAACGCCCCTATTCTGTGGCAGAGTTTTAAATTTTTCCTCAGCCAAAAAATCTAACTTCGTCCCACTCTTAGCACGAACCAATTCTGGCAATCTATGGTAACTGGCCGGTCCAACAATTATATCCACCATCTTCATCCTTTTTCTAATCTCATCACTTGCAGTCTGAGCTACACAGCCAGCGACTACAAACGTTGCCTTTCCCTTATTTATCTTTTGCATTCTGCCAAGTTCAGAAAATAGTTTTTCTTTAGCCTTTTCCCTTATGCTGCAGGTATTCACTATAATTAAATCCGCATCCTCAAGTCTATCAGTCTCTTCATATCCTTCATTTTTCATTATATCAACCATCCTAGAAGAATCATAGACATTCATCTGACAGCCAAAAGCCTTAGAATATATTTTTTTCATTGAACTATAACTTATTTTTCTTATATAATTTAAAAGTTTTTTAATTATAATAGCAAGTTTTTTTAATAATAAATTAGACACCATTCAAAAGGTTTTTATAAAATAATAAAACAATTTAATAAATTGAGCACTTTATAAATTTTTGCATTCAAAATCTAACTTTTGCTTCAATCTGCTTCGTCGCGTCTAAAATTATTTGCTTGACGTATCTATATATGCCTTCACAAAATAATTTTAACCACTCCTTGCATATTTTTGCAAAAGCGATTTTGCTCTGCAAAAACCTTTGTGAACAGTGTCCGAGGTAGAAATCGCTACCCCTTTATTCTTATATATCAAGTATTTTCTTCTTCTCTTCATCGTCAAGGAATGTCGCATTAGCGATTTTGTTCCAAAAACTTTCACGCCTTATAGACAATGCAGCTACCTTATCCTTGTCATAGTATAGTCCAATATTTTCACCATACATTGGAGCCAACCATTTTTCTAAAGCGCTCATGACATTTTCTACCATTGGAATTATGGTCTCTTCCCACATTGATAGCCTTGCTTCGCTTAAATTGCTATAGGTATTGTCTCCAGGTATTCCCAACATTTGGGAAGGCACGCCAAAGGCTAGAGCTATATCTCTTGCACAGCTATATTTTGTATTCAAAAAGTCCATATCAGCAGGACTTAGGCTCATTTCTTTCCACTCAAGCCCGCCTTCCAACAATAATGGTTTTCCAGCATTTTCAGCTCCTGCAAATTCTTCATTTAATTGATTTTTTAGCCTTGTAAATTGTTCATCGGTCAAAAATGCAGAATTTTCTCCATCGTTTTTAACCATTAGGGCTCCGCTTGGTCTAGCCCCATTCTGCAGCATAGCCTGGTTCCATCTAGAAGCCTCATTGTGCTGGTCAATTGAATAGCTGGCAGCCTCAACTGGCGATAGTCCATACCAATCATTTAGCGGATTAAAGTTTTTAATATGCAGAATCTCGGATTGTCCCGTTATAGCATCAACATAGAATGTAGTTTCAGAACTATTGACCTTATATTTATACCCAGAAGGAACACTTGAATCACTTGTAATGACAGTCATTCTTTCAGGCCTTAATACAAATAGCTCTTTAGGGTTTTTAAATCTATTTTTATCCAGCAGCACAGCCTGTATAAAAGAATTGCCGGATATTAATTTATAGGAATATAGGGCTTCAAAAAATTCTGCCCTACTCTGGTTTGGATTTGGGTTGTTTAGCAAATCCAATAACGGATGGGATTCTATATTTTTGTTAGTATTTTTATCATATACTAAAAACGGTATTGAACTAGCGCTTCTTGCAAGCATTGAAACGCATTTATAGCCTATAACATTTTTTATATAGCCCTCTCTTGCAAAAACTTCAAAATTCCTATCGGACCATACTGCTTTTGCAAGCGGTTGATAGTACGTTTTAACTTCTCCATATTTTCTAGGAATTCCATTATTTGACTTCTTTTCTTTAAAAATATTTTTTAATATGTTCATAGCAATAGTTAATAATTTTTATATACTAGATTAGAATTATTAAAAAAATATTCGGAAGTACAAAATTATTGAAGTTATATTGAAAACATCAACAGCCAATAATCAATAAAATAAATCTTGATTTTATTTTTAAGTTATGGGAAAATTTAAAGCAATGTGTTGCCCATAGTTTATTAATGTGAAAAAGAAAAAAAATAATAGCAAAACAAGCATATTTAAGAAAATTTTTAGCAAGAAGGTATTTAAATTCTTTTTGAAATGGGGATTTATTCTTTTTGTATGGGGCATTATAATAATCGCCCTGCTATTGGCATACTATAGCCGTGATTTGCCGGATATTACCCCAAGAATAAAGGATGATACGGAAACAAACATAGAAATATTATATTCAAACGGTGAAGAGCTTAAAAAGTACGGCAGTCTAAATTCGGATGTTACAAACTATGCAGAATTTCCGCTATACTTGATTGATGGACTAGTGGCTACAGAGGACAGAAAATTTTTTAGACACGGTGGGTTTGACTATCTTGGCATAATGAGGGCAGCAATTGTAAATTTGAAATCAGGATATATTAAACAGGGCGGTTCAACAATAACGCAACAACTTTCAAAAATGATACTCAGAAACTCCCAAAAAACGCTAAAAAGGAAGATTCAGGAGTTATTATTGGCTTTCCAGCTAGAGAAAAAACTTACAAAGGAAGAAATAATAACCATGTATCTAAATAAGGCATATTTTGGCGCTGGAAAATATGGCATTCAGGATGCAGCAAAATTCTATTTTAACAAATCGGTAGCACAGCTTGATTTAGAGGAAAGCGCAATGTTGATAGGGCTGCTAAAGGCGCCTTCAAAATATTCTCCACAGAACAATCCAATACTTTCAAAGCAGCGAACAAAACAAATTATTACAAATATGTACAACGCAAAACTTCTTTCAAAAAAAGAATATGAAGACTATCTTGATACCTATTTCAACAGTATCCTTGAGGCAACAATCAATTCCGAAGAAAGGCTAAATGAAGAAATGTATTTTGCCGATTGGATTAAAAGCCAAATTCCAGACTATACAAACGAAGTAAATATTGAAATAAAAACAACTCTAAATCAAAATATACAAAAATCTATAGAAAAAAGCATAAATCACTTTACGCAAAAATATAAAGACAGATTAAAGAATAGCCAAATAGCAGTTATAGCGCTTTCAAAGGATGGTGCTGTGCTTGGTATGACTGGCGGCATAAACTACAGCAAAAGCGAATTTAACAGAGCCATCTATGCCTATAGGCAGGCAGGTTCATCATTTAAAATATTTGTATTCCTAGCCGGCATTAGGGAAAAGGATTTTGTTCCGGATACAATATTTAAAGATGAACCGGTTGCAGTCGGCAATTGGTTTCCTGAAAACTATGGCGGCAAATATTATGGAAATGTAACAATGAAAACCGCATTTGCAAAATCTCTAAACTCCGTTGCAATTCAAATATCAGAATATTCAAATATAAAAAATGTAGCAAGAATCGCTAAAAAAATGGGAATATTTTCGGAAATAGACAGGGATGACCCAACCATAGCCCTTGGCACAACACAGGTTAATCTACTGGAGCTAACATCCGCCTATGCTGTAATTGTAAATGGAGGAAATGCAGTTATACCATATTCAATAACAGAAATAAAAAATAAGGACAATAATAACATAATCTACAAAAGAAAAACCGCTGGATTATCTAAAATTCTAAATTCAGATGAAGTGGATTATATGAAAGAAATGATGTACGAAGTCATAACCAACGGAACTGGAAGAAACGCTAAAATACCGCAATTGGTTGATAAAGGCGAATGCTGTATAGGCGGAAAAACCGGCACAACACAAAACTACGCAGATGCTTGGTTTATTGGATACGCAAATGATATGGTTATAGGCGTATGGGTTGGAAATGACGATAACACGAGCATGGGTAGAACAACTGGCGGCACATTGCCTTCCATATTATGGAAAAATATTGTAAATAATATTTATGGTTTTGGCAATTAGGCAATAGTTATCGTAAGAAAAAACGGTTGATTTTATAATATTTAATGATATTCTATTGAAAGAAAATATATTTATAAAGCCTTGAGAGTTAAAAATTTTTTATTAATATTTTTTATTTTATTTCTATGTAGTTGTGCTGCCAACTATTACTCTGACAACGAAAAAGAATTCTATGGCTATTTAGAGCAAAACTACAAATCCTATGGCGACTACAAAACAGAAAACTACGATTGGAAAGGCGCAAGACTATTTTACAGAAAAGCAAATGTTATAAAAGACGGAAAAAGACTTATGCCTGAAGAGGTATTTAGAGATATAGATATAGTTGGGTTTTTTTCAAAGGATATAACCTATGAACAGCTGCTGGACATGAGAGACAGAATGTTCCTTGTTCTAAATAACAATATTGCAAAAACCGAATATCCTGAAGAGGTTGCAAACCTCCAATTTTATTATGACTGTTGGGTCTTGGAGGAAAGACTATATACAAAATATAGCCAAATAGCAAGGTGCAAACAGGGATTTATAGATACTCTTGCCTATCTTGAGTTTAAACTTCTAAGATTAACCACCACAGAAAGAGACTTGATACAAAAAAATATAGATAATGAAAAAATATATACAGATGTATTCATAAGACCAAGAAAATACGTAATTTATTTTGATTTTGACAGCTCAGTTCTAACGGAAGATTCAAGCAGGGTTCTATGGGAATTTTTAAGAGATGCAGAAAAAGTAAACGGAAAATACATAGTCAACATAGTTGGACATGCTGATAGAGTTGGAGCTAAAAGATATAACGAAAAACTATCAAAACGCAGAACCGATACAATAAAGCACTACCTAATGAAGAATGGTATACCGGAAAATATAATAAAAATAAAATGGCAGGGAGAAATAGACCCGCAGGTCATAACTAGCAATAATTACAAAGAAGAATTAAACAGAAGAGTTACAATTACAATAGAAACTATTGAATAATAGATGACCTTTACTATATAGTGAAAATCATTGCATAAAAATTAAAATCAAGCAAATACTATACATGGAAAAAGCATAAAACCCTATTAATACCGGATAAATCTCTATACATTTTAACTAATTCATAGTTATTTTTCTCAAAAATATCTATAATATCATTTTCTTGACCTTTTCCAATTTCAAAAAATATTTTTGTGTTTCTTTTCAAGTTATTGAATAAATTTTCAGAAAAATATCTGTAGAAATCAAGTCCGTCAACACCGCCATCCAATGATATGAGTGGGTTAAATTTATTAACTTCAGGCTCTAAACTGTCAATTTCATACCTTGGAATATAGGGTGGATTTGAAATGATAATATCAAATTTATCTTCTATGCCCTCATTCAAATTATTCCTTAAAAATTCAATATTTTTTACATCAAGTTTTTTTGCATTAATTTTTGCAACTTCAATGGCTTTATCGCTAATATCAATAGCCAATCCAGATGAGTTTTTGTAAATTTTTAGCAACGTCAGGATTAAACATCCTGATCCAGTTCCCAGGTCTAAAATCCTTAAAGGGCAATTAATATCGGTAAAGTTTTCAAGTACAGCTTCTATTAAAATTTCGCTATCATTTCTCGGGGTCAAAACATTTTCATTAACAAAAAAATCAAAATCCCAAAAAGCCTTTTTTCCAATAATATTTGCTATTGGCTCATTACCTAAACGTCTGTTTAGCAATAGGTTAAATTCAGCAATAAAATTATCATCTATATTTTTATTAAAATACGATATAAGATCATTAGCATCTATTCTCAATAAAAATGATAAAAGTATTTTAACATCTAATTTATATGTTAAAATACCTTTATTTTTTAATAATTCACTAGAATTTTTATATAATTCTAAAATATTCACTGTTTAGAATTATTATTTTATAATTTGCTGAATAATTCCAAATAAGCTTTCACCATTAATGCTGTAGTCCGGATTATTCTTGGCTCTAGATATTGAAATCACAGCAGACTCAGCAGTTGTAGCTGGATTTTTCTTTATAACATTGCTAATTTCATTAAACATGCCATTTACTATTGATGCATATTCCTTTTTATCATCATCGGATAAAGATGCGTTTTCAATTTTCAAAGCATCCAATACATCAGTCTTATATTCATTTATAAGAGTGCTATAATTTGATAAAACAACCTTTACATCACCAAATGAATAAGGGTCGCCTGGCTCTTTAAAAATATCACCAGTAATAGAAACTGAGTTATTTTTGCTTCCTATCAAATCAAAGTCATTAATTTTAATTATAGAACTTTCAGTTTCACCATCCTTTTTAGTTATTGATGAAGAAATATCAAATTTTAAATTATATATTTCAGGAACTTCTTTAGTCAAAGATTCCGTATCCTTTTCTATAATTGCAATGTTTTGCATATTCTGAAAATCACCATTAATGGAATAATCAACAGTATCACCATTTAAAACAGATTGAACGTTTAAATTACTTTTATCCGCAGTATATAGAGTCTTATTGTCACCGCTTATAACCCTATACCCAAGGTCAGAATAATTAAACTCTTTCAAACTTCCATTTGAATAAAAGCTAATATTCATTACAGGATCTTCATTATATACTAAAGAATATACAGTAGTATCAATTGTACTAAAAGTACTTACATCCTTAAGCTTAACATCCAAAGTGCCACTAAAAATAAAACTTGAAACTATTATTTCTCTAACATTAACCTGATTTTTTGTTGCCAAAAATAAATCATTTCCAAAGGTTATATTATTAACCTTAACCTTTTTCGTAAAAGGAAAACCACCTATAGTTATAGAATCATACTTATAATCCTTTAATGAATCCACTACAATGTTTTTCATTTTAACAGCTATACTTCTCCATATAAAATAATATCCGGAAACCAGTATAATCAAAATTATAAAAACACTTAAGAATGGCTTAAGATTTCTTATTCCATCACCATTTGAATCAACTGTAGCAGCAACATTTTTCTCTTCCATATAATAACCTTCAATTTTATTAATTAATTATTGATTTTTATAAACTTATAATTTATAAAATACATAACCATAGTATTAAATTTAATAATTAAAATATCAATTAAAAAATGAAAAAAATATTATTTACATTATTTTTTGTTTTTTCAGCATCCCTTCAATACTCAATTGCAGATGAAAACGATGACTTTGTAAAACAGGTTTTTACTGAATTAGATGTAAATCGTGATGGAATTATAGATAAAAATGACATACAAAAATTTTCCAAAAAGGAATTTAAACTTATGGATAAAAATAAGGACGGTGTAATTTCTAAAGAAGAATTTTTTGAATTTGTATGTGAAAAAAGTTGTAAACAGGGAAATTGCGAATGTAAAAGCCATGCAAATAAAGAAAATCTTGATTATTTAAAAGAATATTGGGAAAGAACTGACAAAAATGGTGATGGCCAAATAACCTTTCAAGAAAAACTTGATGGCGATTTGGACAACTTCTATAGTCTAGACTCAAATAGTAATGAAAAGATAACAAAAGAAGAAATAGAGGCCCAATTATACTAATTAGACATTCCGAAAATAAATTTAAAAAATAATTATTGTTAAAAATTAATCACTATAGTAAATGATATTTTTCTACAAAATCCTCCTTCACTTTGCTCAGTTGTCATTTAGCTCAATGACAGAGCACCAAGATCAAACAAGCACAAAAATAAGAAGATTAAAGTCTGCTTTAAATCAACGAGTAGCTTTAGCCCGAGTGTTTGCCGAAGCACGATTGGAGCGAAGCGATGGCTCAAGCTCACATCGGTTGTCTCTCTTGTTTTCGGCAAGTTGACATCCCGCCCACTTCGTGCTTGTTTTTTATGGAAAAATTTATTTTGCAGGAGGTCTGATGAACAAGAAGAAAATATCTGAAATTTTTAAAAGACTTGAGGACAAATTTTCTAGAGACTATAAAATAGAATTAGATTATATAAACAACTATACGCTCCTAATTGCCGTGCTATTGTCCGCACAGGCTACAGATAAGGGCGTAAATAAAGCTACTGAAAAATTATTTAAAATAGCGAGCACGCCGGAAGACATGTTGAAACTTGGTGAAGATGGCGTGAAACAATATGTAAAGTCAATAAACTATTTCAATAATAAATCAAAAAATATAATAAAACTTTCTGAAATACTTGTAGAAAAGTTTAATTCGCAGGTGCCTGGCAACAGGGAGGATTTGGAAAGCCTGCCAGGCATAGGTAGAAAAACCGCGAATGTTGTTTTGAATATAGCTTTCAATACTCCGGAAATAGCCGTTGATACACACGTATTTAGGGTCTCAAACAGGACAGGTCTTGTCAAGGCGGACAATGTATTTGATACAGAAATGGAATTGAGAAAAATTATTCCAAAAAACTATGTAACATTCGTTAACCATTGGTTGGTTTTGCTTGGCAGATACATATGTAAAGCAAAAAAACCAGACTGTGAAAATTGTCCAATAAAAGATCTATGCGAAAAACATATGGACATTACACCACTAAAGAAATAATAGACAAAATAAAACCTAATTATTCCTCATCCTTTGCCAATGGATGCAGATTATTAACTATATTTTTAAGTTTTTCATTTGCAACATGCGTATAAATCTGTGTTGTTGATATATCAGAATGCCCCAATAGTTCTTGCAGCGTCCTTAGATCAACGCCATGTTGAAGCATATGCGTAGCAAAAGAATGCCTAATGCTATGGGGAAAAACCTTTTCAATATCTATTCCGCATTCTATTGACAATTGTTTAAGATTTTGCGCAAATATTTGTCTTGAAATATGGTTATCTTTTTTTCTATATTTAACAATCGTTGAATGCCTGTCTTTACTAAATGCAACTAGCGTTGTCCAAAGCCATTCGGATTTTTTTCCGTTAAGCAATTCTTCCCTTAAATTTAAATACTTTATAAGCGCATTTTTAGCAGTTTTATTTATCGGAACAAGCCGCTCCTTATTGCCTTTACCATTTACAATAATAAAATCATTAATTGTATAATCACCATTTTTCCTGTACTTTTTTTGAATATCGCTAATTTTCAACTCAACAAGTTCAGAAATTCTTAGTCCAGTTGCATATAATAATTCCAGCATTGAATAAAATTGAACGCCATGGTTGCTTCTATCATTTTTAGCTGCGTCCAACAGTATTCCAACCTCGCCCTCGTTTAAAGTCTTGGGAATTGTTTCATTCTTTCCAGAAGATTCCAATAGCTCCGCAGGATTTTCTTTTATTATATTTTCAACTTGTAAAAATATATAAAATTGTCTTATTGCGGAGATATTTCTAGACATTGTTGCAGCAGAAAAACCCTTTTTATATAGAAATTCTATATATTTTCTAAGGTCTTCAACCTTGGCCTCAAGCGGATTAATATTTTTCTCTGAAAAATATTTAAAAATATTTACCAAATCATTTCTATAGGAGGCAATCGTATTGTTTGCACTGCCCCTTTCCGATAACAAAGTATTTAAAAAATTGTTTAAATAATTATCCATAATCAGAAAATTCATAATATTACTAAAATAATTATATAATAGTTAAATATTTTATTGCAAAATAATTTTTACATTCTACAATCAAATTGTTAAAATATTTTAATAAAAGGAAAAATTATGAATAATAATAAAAAGGGTTTCTCTTTAATAGAATTATCAATAGTATTGATTATAATTGGTCTTTTAGTCGCTGGTATAACAGGAGGTGCTAGTTTAATAAAAAGTGCTGAACTGAGGTCTGTTATGTCAGAAATAAGAAACTATCAGACAGCATTAAACGCATATTATACAGCCACAGGAGAACTTCCTGGTACAAGCGGTTCATCGCAAATGACCTTTGTTAATTCTTGCTCTGCATGGGCAGCATTAGCATCTGAAGGCATAGTTGATACTAAATTATCATCTTTCTCAACAGCTACAGGCGGTAAATATACATGTGCAGCTTTGGGATCAACCGCAACATTTACAACGTCTAACTCAATTACTTCAAAGTTAAAAGGTGGACTATACGCTTTAGGCTACAATACTGATATGGGCGAAAATGTTATTTTTATAGCAGCAACAGGTGACACACCTGCAAAGTTAACAGCAGCAGTAGCTCCAGATTCAGCTGGAACAGGAGGAACTGCAGTTACAAACGCTAGTATTACTAGAAAAGACGCACAATTCTTAGACGATAAGATGGATAACGGTGTTATAGACTCTGGTAAAATTTATTCATTCTCAGCAGGTTCTGGCGCTTGTGCATACGGAAGCACTAGCGAGTCAACAAAGGATTGCGCAACAGCAATTAGTTTTGGATTATAATATCTAAATTATAACACCATCTATATATTTAAAATGATGGTGTTAATTTATTATTAAAAGGATTATTATTTTATGGAATCTTTACAAACATTTTTATTTATAGTTCAAATTATTCTATCTGTTTTAATTATTTTATTTGTATTATTACAACAAACAGATGAAAATTCTTTGAGTGGAATTGGTGGCGGTGGAGCAAATGCAAAAATGTTATCAAAAAGAAGTTTAAGCACTCCAGTATCAAAAACAACAATGGCATTATTTATATTATTTATGCTTAATTCTATGCTTTTAGCAACTATATCTGCTAGAAATTTCAGTGGCAATAAATCCACAATAGAAAGCTTTATAGAAAACAAGGTAAACACTGAAAACAATACAAACAATACAAAAAATAATGTAGATTCAAATATAAACGCCACAGCAACTACAAATAACGAAAGTACAGAAA
The DNA here is from genome assembly GCA_944391025.1 of uncultured Rickettsiales bacterium. Lineage (GTDB taxonomy): Bacteria > Pseudomonadota > Alphaproteobacteria > Rickettsiales > UBA1997 > CALXSC01. Next base: position 7,703 of record CALXSC010000010.1, on the reverse strand, counting down.
AATAGTTATTTTTTAAGTATTTTTTTATAGAGAGACTTTACTGTCTCTCTATTTTTTAAAAAGAAAATATAATTAATTATAAAACCAATAAAAATTCATTACATTTTTTTCCATTGTCAATTGCACTATCATATGTATTATAACCATAACTTGCGTTACCGTGGCAAGCACCTCTAAAATTTTCACTGTTAAAAATACCATCATCAATTTTTTCATCAATAGATTTTAATATTTTTGGATCAAGTCCATTTGATTCTGTAGCGCCATAGTAGACCATGCAAACAGATAATTAACAAAGCATTATAATAATAAAATAAAATGAAATAAAGTCAAAAATTTGATTGCAGATATTAATATTATAGTTATTTCATTTTATTGAAACATATATAGTTAAAAGCGAAACAAAATGTACCAATAAAAAGCGAAATAGATATAAACATATTTAAAAAACTCTATTGATTTTTTGCTTTTCTTAACTATATATTAAATAGTAAGAATATAAACAATAGGGTTGGATAGATACTAATGGAAAATAGTAAAGTTAATTTTTTGTTGCCAGTTAAGGATTTGGTGATATTCCCAAAGGCGATAACTAGTATTTTAATAGGCAGAAAAAAGTCATTAAATTTAGTTAACGAGTTATCAAAATCAAACGAATTAATTTTTGTAGTTTCTCAAAAGGATAATTTAAATGACGATGTTACATTAAACAATTTGAATTCGGTTGGTGTGCTTTGTAAGGTGTTGCAACAAACAGATATACAGAATGGCCAAAAAAGGATAGTTGTTGAGGGTATTTCAAAGGCAAGAATAATTGATATATACGATGATACAAAATATTATCTAGCAAAGGTTGAGGAAATAAAGGCAACAAAATTGACAGAAAAGCAGGAAGAAAATATAAAATATCTAAAAAAGATATTTATGGGCAAGCTAAAACAATACCTTGAAACAATTGGAAAATATAATGAAGACATATTTTTAACTCTGGATTTCTTTAGAAGTGTTGATGAGACAATATTCTATTCTTCCTCAATAATATCTCTCTCGTTAGAAAAAAGACAGGAGCTATTGGAGGAAAATAACGATATAAATAAGCTAAAAAAATTTATAGAATTTATAGATTTAGAATTATCTATTGTTAAGATGGATAAAAAAATAAATGATGCAGTTGAGAAAAAATTTCTAAAAAATCAAAAAAAGGCCTATTTAAATGAAAAAATAAAGTTAATTAAAAAAGAACTTGCCGATGATTTTGAGGATAAGGATGATACTGGCGAGATAGCCAACCTAAGAAAAAAAATAGCGAAAGTAAAGCTCAGCCCTGAAGCTAGGGAAAAATGTAAAGAAGAACTAAAGAAAATGGAAGGTATGATTTCCTATTCAAGTGAATATCATGTTATAAAAAATTATATAGAACTGCTCCTGAGTCTTCCATGGGGCGTAAAATCAAAAATTGATAACGATTTAGCTAAGGCTGAAGAAATACTTAATAGAGACCACTACGGCCTAAATGAAGTTAAAGAAAGAATATTGGAATTTCTAGCTGTATATAAAAGAAAGCATAGCCTAAGCGGACAGATAATATGTTTAGTTGGTGCGCCAGGCGTAGGAAAAACATCATTAGCAAAATCTATCGCAGAAGCTTTAAATAGAAAATATATTAAGGTATCACTGGGCGGCGTTAGAGATGAGGCAGAGATTAGAGGGCACAGAAAAACATATGTAGGTTCAATGCCAGGAAAAATTATAGCTTCATTAAAAAAAGCTGGAACTAGCAATCCGCTAATACTGCTGGACGAAATAGATAAAATGGGCATGGACTTTAGAGGCGATCCCGCAAGTGCATTATTGGAAGTATTAGATCCAGAACAAAACAAAAAGTTTGAAGACCATTATCTTGAGGTAGAATTTGACCTATCGGATGTTATGTTTATTACAACAGCCAATAATATTGCCGGCATTCCAATTCCATTAAGGGATAGAATGGAAATAATAAAAATTTCCGGATACACAGAGGAAGAAAAATTGAACATAGCAAAACAACACCTTATACCTAAAGAACTAGAACAGCACGGATTAAAACCTAAGGAAATTTCTATAGATGATAAGACAATAATTGAAATTATAAGGAAATATACATTTGAGGCTGGGGTAAGAAATTTAGAAAGAGAATTAGCGCAGATAATCAGAAAAGCTACAAAACAAATTATAACAGACGAAAAAATCAAAAAGGTTAAAATTAATACCAAAAACCTAAAAGATTATTTAGGAGTTGAAAAATTTGATTACAATAAAGTGTCAAAGGATGATAAGGTAGGCGTAGCCGTAGGATTAGCCTATACTGATTTTGGCGGCGATCTTCTAAACATTGAATCTTTAAAATTTTCAGGCAGCGGAAAATTAATTACAACTGGCAAACTTGGCGATGTGATGAAGGAATCAGCGCAGGCTGCATTTAGCTATGTAAGGTCAGTTGCCGATAAATTCAATATCAAAGCAAAAGAGTTCAATAAATACGATTTCCATTTGCACGTTCCAGAGGGAGCAACCCCAAAGGATGGACCATCTGCAGGTGTTGCAATAACAGCGAGCCTGCTATCATCTATGACTGGAATGAAAATAAATAGAGACGTAGCAATGACCGGCGAAATATCATTAACCGGACAGGTAATGCCAATAGGCGGTCTAAAAGAAAAGCTGCTTGCCGCGCTAAGAGGCAACATAAAAACAGTTGTAATTCCAAAGGCAAATGAAAAGAATCTTGCAGATGTGCCGGATAATGTTAAAAAAGCTCTAAAAATTATGCCTGTTGACAATCTAAATGATGCTTTAAAGATTATAGTAAAAGGCTATAAATAGAGATGGACAAAATTAAACAAACCATAGAATCTGGAGAATCTTTTGAAATAAAAGTTATTACAAAAAGTTCTTCGGACAAAATATATCTGGAAAATGAAGCAATAAAAGTCAAGATAAGAGAAATTCCAGAGGATGGCAAAGCCAACAAAGCAATTATAAACCTACTTAGCAAAACTTTTAAGATTCCAAAGAAAAATATAGAAATTATTAGAGGTGCAAAGTCATCTAATAAAATTTTAAAAATCAATAAATAAAAATATATGCCTATAAGTTATCTTTTAGTTTAAAATATTAAGATTACAATAAAAACAGTTTACATATCAATAGGGTAATATAAAGATCTGCAAAGTTCAACATCATCATAATCAACATTAGTTTGTCCAATTCTGCAATCACCTCTAATTATACCACTATTGTATATGCCATCATCCAATTTTAAGTCTATCGTTTTATAGAATTTTGATTTGCCATCACTCTTTATAGTATGCCATCTTAAATAATTTCCCGTTTTTGCCCCCAATACAGCTTTTTTAATAGTAATATTATCGCTTCCATCACCAAAAACATAATCTATAAAAAAATAATTGCTGCTGATTTTACTAATTGGAACACCTCCATTAGTATATCCCAATACACCGCTTTTTGCGAAAGTTTTTTTAGGCTCAAAATCAATAACTTTTTCAAGATACATATCAACATATGGAGCTGACCTTGAATCCGGAACACCATAATTTATATTTGAAGCCACGTAATTTCCGCTAAAACTCGAATCATCATATTCCTGTCCGCTTTCATATCCGATTTTTCCAGAACCATTTAAATCACCTGGCAGTCTTTCTTTTGCAACTCTAAATGTATATATAGCCCGTTTATATTCCATCAATTCATTCATAACTGTTCTAATTTTAGCACTCTCAATCAAACTAGCTCCGCCTGTCACGCCTGCAACAAGCAAACCTATTATTATTAATACTATTGATAGTTCTATTAGAGAAAAAGCTGATTTTTTTGACTTATTTAATTGGAAGTTTTTTGAGTTTGCTAAAAAATACCCCCCCCCCCGAATTTTGGAAAATTGCATTTTATTTTTCATATTAATTTTTATTTATAATTATTTAAACATTATTGATATTAAATAATATTACGTTTTAAAAATCAATGGCATAGTTTAAAATAAATATGTCAAATATAAATATTTAGTAAAAAAAAATTGAAAAATAAGATTAATACATTAACTTTTCATGAGTTCAATGTCATTAGATTTAGTCATTTCATTTAGTGTTGTTTCCAAGCTTAAGTTAACATCATTAGGATCTTCATCTTCAGAAATTTCAAGAACCTTTCCATATTCAATTATTATAGTATTAAATGGCCAGGCCAGTTGGAAAAGATCCCAACTATTAAATTGTTTTTTTCGTTTATATGAGACGGAAACGCATACAATTGCTGTTTTAGTTTTTTTAACAATATCAGTTATTTTTGTATTCATTTTAAATGCCGGTCCTCTAGGTCCATCCGGCGCCAATACGCAAATTGTACCATCACTTAATGCCTTCATTGTCGTTCTTAATGAAGTTAGGCTTTTCTTATTTTTGGAACTGCCCTTCTTTGGATTTATTGTAGAGCCCTCAATTACCCCAATATTAAAAGTTGACATTATAGTAGATGCTATTTTGCCGTCCCTATGAAAAGACGATAGAACAACCATTTCCCTTCCATTTTTTAATTCCTTTTTAAACATTCTATCCAGCTCCATTGGTGAAATTAGCGACCTGCCATGCCATGTAAATAAAACTATACCTTTGCCGCTTTCAACATATTTTACTATATCACTATAGTTGCCTTTTACTATAATTTTAGAAGTTTTATAGACTAAATATATATAAAAATGCGAAATCCATGATACAATTTTGATTACAAATTTATTAGCAAAAAAATCTTTTATAAATTTTTTCATCATATCGCCTTCTCAAATTGCTTTTTATATAGGTTAGCATAAAGGCCGTTTTTTTCTAATAATTCTTCATGGTTTCCAGACTCCCTAAGCTTTCCTTCCTGCAGAACAAATATATTGTCACAGTTTTGAATGGTGGTTAATCTATGGGCAATAATTATTGTAGTTCTATCCTTCATCAATCTATTCAAAGCCTTTTGAATTAATTTTTCAGAAATAGGGTCTAAAGCCGAAGTAGCCTCATCTAACAAAAGGATTGGAGTGTTCTTTAGTATTGCCCTAGCTATAGAAATTCTTTGCTTTTGACCACCGGATAATACACATCCGTTAGGACCAAGAATAGTATCATATCCATCCTCAAGCTCATCAATAAATTCATCGGCATTAGCCATTTTGCAAGCCTCTATTATTTGCTCATCTGTAGCATCAAATGTACCATATTTTACATTATCCTTAACGCTTGCATTAAAGATTAAAACCTCCTGGCTAACCACTGAAATACTGTCCCTCAATGATTTTATAGTTATATCCTTTATATCATGTCCATCAAGCTTAATAGAACCACTAATCGGGTCATAAAACCTTAGTATAAGACTAAATATTGTTGATTTTCCGCTTCCAGAATGTCCAACTAATGCAACGCTTGAACCATGGTTGATTTTAAAACTCACGTCATCAAGTGCAACCCTATCAGAAACCATAGTGTTATTTCCCAGAACAACCAATGGTTCATCCTTATCATGGAAAGGATAGCTAAATCTAACCTTATTAAATTCTATATCACCCTTTACTTTTGTTAAAGAGACAGCTTTTTTATCATCCTTAACAACATTTTCCTTATCTAAAACTATAAACAACCTTCTGGCTGACACCAATGCTGTTTGCATTTGTATATTAAGACCTGCAAATGATTTGGCTGGTTTATAAATACTTAAAAGCGCTGTCATAAAAGTAAAAAAGGCACCAGTCGTCATATTTCCATTAATAACAGATAAACCGCCATACCATATAACACCAGCGAAGCCAATACTTCCAGCCATTTCCATCATAGGAGATGTAATAAGGGACTTTCTAACCATCTTCATTGAAAGATTATATGACATTTTTACAATTTTATCAAACTTAGATATCTCATGGTCTTCGCAATTATTTGACTTTACAAGTTTTATAAGACTTAGACTTTCACCCATTATAGCGCCTAAATTTCCAGATATCTCCCTACCCTTCGCAGCCAAATCCTTTAATTTTCTTCCTATAAGATAAACCGGATAAACTATCAAAGGAAAGCCAATAAAGGCAATACACGACAGGGATACGCTTTGATTAAACATTAAAATTATTAATGAGACAATTGTAAAAAATTGTCTAATTAATCCAGTTAATATAAGATTCAAAGCCGTCATTAATCCGCTAATATCACCAAGCTGATCTAGAATCCTATGGGAAGATTTATTTTGAAAATAATCCATATCAAAACCTATCAGCTTGCTAAAAAGCCTTCTCTGATAGCCAATATTAATATTGGCAGTAGTCTTATTCATTATATAGCTTTCCAAAAACGTAGTAAAGCCCAATATAACAGCTACAGCAATCAATTTCAATGGTATAATAATAAGTGCAGTTGTATCTTTGTCCAAAAACACCTGATCTATAGCTGGTTTTATCAAATAGGCCCTATAGGCAACTGATCCGGCGCCAATTAACATAAGAACAATAGCAACGCTAAAATACCAAATATTAGGTACAAACGCTTCTTTTATAACACGTTTATATATTTCAATATTGCTATCATAATTAAACTTCTTAACCATTTTTTATATTATTATTTACATTAAAATTTATAATATCAAATTATTTTCCTGTCAACATATATTTATAGTCAATTAAATTCCGATTCTCCATAATTTTCTATCATTATTTAATTTTGAAGTATCAATATACCATGCCAAAAACTACATAGGAGATTGCCATCTTTAATATACCAAAAAATTTATAAACAAAATTTAATAAAAATTATGTAGTTTCTATGTCAAATGAATATTTTAATAAAAAATTAAAGCCACAATGGCCAAACAAGCTAATTAAAAACTTATTTAAATATACTTTGAAATATATTTAAAAATATTGCATAAAAAAAGTGGAAAAACATTTTCCACTAAAATAATTGTATGTATAAAAATAATACATACTTAAAAAACTTATAACAACCATCTATAAAATCGTTAAAATCTTTTATTAAATTTCAATTAATTATATTAGCTGTTTTGAGTGATATAATCAACAGCTTTTCCTACTGTTGTAATCTTTTCAGCAGCTTCATCAGGAATTTCAATACCAAATTCTTCTTCAAAAGCCATAACTAATTCAACTTGATCCAAGCTATCAGCACCCAAATCATCAATAAAACTAGCTGCTGGAACAACTTTGTCTTCCTCAACGCCAAGGTGATCTACTATAATTTTTTTTACTTTTTCTAAAACTTCAGACATAATTTTATAATTAATTAATAATTTATACCAAAACAATATAATTTTTATTTTTTAAATATCAAGTCTTTTTTAAACAAATTGTTTAATTTATTAATGCTATAATATAAAGATACATTGAAAAATAAAAGAGGTCAGAAGGTTAGCTTAGTAAAAAATAATAAATAATTTAAAAACTATTTTCTTAATAAATCTGTTGCATAAAATATTTTTTGTTATAGATTTTATATGTATGGAGAAGTGCCAGAGTGGTTGAATGGAACGGTCTCGAAAACCGTCATGCTTCGCAAGGGGCATCGCGGGTTCAAATCCCGCCTTCTCCGCCAGCAAATTTAAAATTTAATAAGAATGGAAGGGGTGTAGAAGCTGCAATTATCGCGGTGTTCAAGCACAAAGCAGAG
>CALXSC010000009.1 GCA_944391025.1 uncultured Rickettsiales bacterium | reverse complement strand
ATTATTTTTACAACTTGCACTAATAAAATATATAAAACTAGTAAAGCAAATAACCAACCATAATATATTGCAGGCAAGCCTGTTAAATCTAAATAATTTCCAACTTTCAAATATGGTAATATCATAGTAATTAGCATTGCCATACTTGTTGAGAAAAATACATATACGGATGGGTTGCTGTGAATAAATGGAGTTTTTGCTGTTCTTATGAAATAAATAATTATTGTTTGTGTAATCATACTAGCAACAAACCAACCACTTTGAAATAATGATACATTGCTTACTATATCAGGATTATTCCAACCTAATAAATTAAACATTATCAAAAACAATAATATATCACATACAGAGCTTGTTGGCCCTACCCAGAGCATAAAGCTCATGATAGATTTTGCATCCCATTTTCTTTGGGTTTTTACATAGTCATCGTCTATATTATCCCAAGGAATGGTCATCTGCGACAAATCATAGAATATATTTAATAGCAGGATTTGTACTGGCAACATTGGCAAGAATGGCAAAAATGCAGATGCAAATAAAATACTAAACATATTTCCAAAATTAGAAGAAATAGTCATTTTAATATATTTTATAATATTGCAGAAAATCTTTCTTCCTTCAATAACACCATTTACTAAAACATTTAAATCTTTTTTTAGTAAAATAATATCTGCAAATTCCTTTGCAATGTCAACTGCACTGTCAACGGAAATTGCAACATCAGCCTCTTTCATTGCGGGTGCATCGTTGATACCGTCGCCCATAAATCCAACTGTATGTCCATCATCTTTAAGAATTTTGATAATTCTTAATTTTTGTTGTGGTGATAATTTTGCAAAAATATCAACCTTTTCAACAAGCATTTTCAAATCATCGTCTGTTAAATTGTCAATTTCAGGACCAGTTATAACATCTTTGTGATTTTGAATGCCAACAACTCTGCAAACGTGCTTAGCTATAATTTCACTATCACCCGTAAGAACCTTAACTCTAACATTGTATTCTCTTAGGGCTTGAATAGCTGATTTTGCTGATTGTTTTGGTGGATCTAAAAAGCTTAGGTATCGCATCAAAATTTTGAATGGAATTAAGGTTTTTAACAATTGTTCTTTTTCCAGACATACCAACGGCGCCTTTCGCAAGGTTGGCCGATACAATAACTGGCAGCATTTCAGGCGTTAGACCAACTGCGATTGAAATTGCAAATAAAAATGCCTCTAATCAGTTGTTTTTAGTATATCCATTAATTAGAAATACTAAAATAACCATTGCAACCATGAATCTAATCAAAAACCAACTAACGCTTGAAACACCTTTATCAAAACTAGTTTTTGCTTTAGCCTTAACAATTAATTTAGCCATGGAACCAAAATATGTATTGGCGCCAATATTTAATACAATAGCCATACCAGTTCCACGTTGGTACCTATAAAACATAGGTTATCTAAGTCCAATGGAGATTTTGGCATATCATTTAGTTTTTCATCAGTTAGATTTGCGAACTTTTCCAATGGTTCAGATTCACCGGTTAAAGAAGCTTGGGAAATAAACAAGTCTTTTGCTTCCAATACCCTTAGGTCAGCTGGAATATCTTCAACAAACTTCGTTAAAAACCCTTTCCTGGTATCATTTTTTAATTCTTTTAATATTTTTGTTTGATTTAACTTGGAACAAGTTAAAAGTTCGTTCTTGATATTTTTTTCAAAAACATTCTTCTGATTTTCTTTTTTCATCTTTTTACCTCATTTTAAATTTATATGATTATCCCATAAGATTATAAATTTGTTAGTAATATAATAAAGGCGGCTCAAAATTGCTGCCTTGGTAATTATAAACATTAAAACTTTAAAAGTCCAAAAAAAATAGTCCAAAGAATCATAAAAAAATAATAAAATATCCAATATTTCACTTGAAAAATAAAATATCAAATCTATTATAAATTAAGATATTCTCTTAACACCCTCATGTTAAAGATTTATTAATAAATTAAAAAGAATAAGAAATGGCTGTAAAAATTAGATTAGCAAGATTTGGAAGAAATAAAGTTCCATTTTATCATATAGTTGTAACAGATTCTAGAAATAGAAGAGATAGTAAATTTATAGAAAAAATTGGAATATTTAATCCTCTATTGGATGATGAAAACAAAGAAAAAGTTGTTATAAAAAAGGATAGAGCTGAATATTGGTTAGGAGTTGGTGCATTACCAACAGAAAGAGCTGCCATAATTATGATTAAGGCAGGAGTTAAAGGTGCAGAAAAATATAAACCTGTATTTACTCCAAAGACTAAAGCAGTTAAAGAAGAACCTAAAGAAGAAGTAAAGGCTGAAACTCCTGCAGAAGCAGCGGCTCCTGCAGAAGAGACAGCAGCTCCAGCAGAAACACCTGCTGAATAAAAAAAATCAAAAGTAACCCCCAGCCTAGCTGGGGGTTTTAGTATGCAAAAAAATCTGCACTAAATAAGCGCAGATAAAAATAAAAACTTTCTTCCAATTAATTAAAGCGACCTCTTTTCCTCAGTAATTTTAAAGCTTTCTATTATATCCTTTTCTTTTATATCTTCATAGTTATCCAAAGTAATACCGCATTCATATCCCGACTTAACTTCTTTCACATCCTCTTTAAATCTCTTCAGAGCTTTTAACTCGCCGCTATAGATAACTATACCATCTCTAATTAACCTAGCCTTATTATTTCTAGATATTTCGCCATCCAAAACAAAACATCCGGCAACCTTTCCAGTGCCTGTAATTTTGAAGACCTGTCTAATTTCAGCATGTCCTACAATTTCTTCCTTCTTAATTGGTTCCAACATACCGCTTAGAATATTCTTAATGTCATCAACTATATTATAAATAATTGAGTAATATCTTATATCCACATCCTTAGCCTTAGCCATTTCAACCGCATTTGTATTGGCTCTAACATTAAATCCTACGATTAAAGCATTTGAAACAGATGCAAGCGTAATATCGGATTCATTAATAGCGCCGGTGCCAGAGTGAACTACATCAATTTCAACCTCATTGGTATTAAGCTTAATTAAAGTTCCAATTATAGCCTCAATAGAACCATTAACATCGGCTTTTATAATGACTGGCAATAATTTTGCTGATTTTCCGCCAACGGTTTTTAACATAAAATCCAAGCTCTTAATACTTCTCTTAGCAACTTTATTTTCCAACGCTTTTCTTTCTCTATAGGCAACAATTTCTCTAGCCTGCTTTTCCTCTTCAACAACATTAAATTGATCACCAGCAGTAGGAACTGAGTCAAAACCTAGAATTTCAACCGCCATTGATGGCGTAGCTTCTTTTTGGACCTTATGTTTATCGTCAACCATCCTTTTAATTCTACCATATGAAGTACCAGCAAGCACCAAATCGCCCATTTTCAAAATACCCTTTTGAACCAAAAGACTAGCTATAGGTCCCTTATTTTGATCCATCCTAGCTTCAATAACAGCACCGCAAGGTTTAACATCAATAGGAGCTTTCAAATCCATCATTTCAGCCTGCAACAAAATTGTTTCCTTTAACTTATCAAGTCCAATTTTTTGTCTTGCAGAAACTTCAACAGCCATAACCTCGCCGCCAAAATCTTCTGTAACGATATCATGCTGCAATAATTCCTGCTTAACCCTCATAGGATCTGCGCCAGGCTTATCTATTTTATTTATAGCAAGAATAATCGGAGCACCTGCGGCCTTGGCATGGTTTATAGCCTCAATAGTCTGATCCTTAACACCGTCATCAGCCGCCACAACCAAAACAACTATATCGGTAATATTAGCACCCCTCATTCTCATTTCCGTAAATGCTTCGTGTCCAGGAGTATCAATAAATGTAATAAACTTGCCATTTTCAACCTCAACCCTTGAGGCACCAATATGCTGAGTAATGCCGCCAGATTCGCCCTCAGCAACATGGGTTGTCCTTATAGCGTCAAGAAGTGAAGTTTTACCATGGTCAACGTGTCCCATAATAGTAACAACAGGAGCTCTTGAAACAAACTGTGTTCCTTCCTGATTTTCTTCAAGCTTATTCTCAATATCATGTTCTGTTGTTCTTTTTATAACATTATGTCCAAATTCAACAACTATCAACTCAGCAGTATCAGCATCTATGGTCTGGTTAATAGTAACCGGCATACCCATTGAAATTAACTTTTTAACAACATCAGCCCTTTTTTCATTTATCTTTTCCGCTAGGTCACTAACAGTAATAAATTCTGGCAATTCAACGTCTTGAATTATTTTTTGATGAACAACTTCCTGTGATTTTTCCTTATTTTTAAAAAAACCTTTGCTCTTTCTCTTTCTTCTTCCAAAACCGGCTTCATCTCCATCGTCATCATTTAAAATATATGTATGGATATTTTTATTCTTTGAATAAACGCTCTCCTGCAAAGCTTTTTTCTTAGCTCTAGAAGCCTCATCTTCATCATCATTAAAAGTTTTCTCATAGCTTTTTTTATAGGAATCCTTTTTAAAACTAATTTTATTATTATTGCTATCATCTTGAACTTTTACAGGTTCTTCTACTTTACCGTCTTTCTTTTCTTCATTATTTGCTTTAGAATCAAATTTTGAAGAATGCTTTCCCTGATTATTGCTTTCTGAATGGTTATTGTAAAAGTCCTGCTTATTTTTGCCTTTGGCATTAAACTTTCTGAGTTCCTCTTCCTGCTTTTTCTTATTTTCAAGCTCTCTTTTTGCCCTCTCCTCTTCTCTTTTTAATCTTTCTTCTTCCTTTTGTTTCTGGGCAAAACTGCTCAATATTTTATGGGTATCAATAATCTGCCTATTTTCCGAAATCCCATTGCCATCTTTTTTGGATTCTGCAGTTTCATTAACTTCTGTTTTTACAGAAGGCGCACTGACAACCTTATTCGCAGTATTTGCTAATGGTCTAGAAGCATTTAAATTTTTTATCTGCTTTTTTTCCTGTATCTGTTTAAGCATGCTGCTAAATGATGAATTAGACTTCAAAAAGTCCCTTGCATTCTTATTATCTGAAGTTGACTCTTCAGAATTTCCCCTATTAAGCATCTTATTATTAGCAAACGACTCAACGATATTCTTTTGAATATCATTACTAGTTTTTTTGCCTAAAGTTAAGGTCTTTCTTTTATTTTCTGTTCCGTTACTCAAATTACATCCCTTTTAATAATTAACAAAATTATTTATTTTCATTTATATATTCAATAGCTCTATCCTGTATCTCTTTGGCAATATTTTCATCAAATCCTTGAATATTTTGAAGGGAAGTCAATGAACTTTCAGCTATAGTTTTAGCACTGTCAAATCCTTCAGCAACCAATAGTTGGGCTATAACTTCTTCAACATCCAGAATATCCATTAATTCCTTTGTAGTCTGTTGGAATTCCGACAATCTCCTTGATTTTTCCTCTTCTTCAGTCATAACATCAACCTTAATTCCAGTAATTTTAGAAGCTAGTTTTACATTCTGTCCACCCCTACCAATTGCTAGACTTAATTGGTCTTTTGCCAATACAACGTCAGCAGTATTTTTTTCTTCATTGTATATAACCTTAATTGGTTTAGCCGGAGAAATTGCATTTATTATATATTCAACAGGATTTTCAGACCATCTGATTATATCAATTTTTTCGCCCCTAAGTTCATTAGTAACAGCCTGCACCCTTACACCCCTGATACCAACTGTAGCGCCAATAATATCAGAAGTTTCATTTCTTGAATAAACTGCAACCTTCGCCTTTGAACCAGGATCTCTAGCAATGCCTCTAATCTCAATTATACCGTCATATATTTCAGGAACTTCCTGTCTAAATAGTTCAGCCAAAAACATATTATCAGTTCTGGACAGGAATATTTGAGCTCCTTTTTGCTCTTTAACGACTTCCTTTACGTAGGCTCTAACCCTGTCACCAACTCTAAATCTTTCGCCAGGTATCATGCCATCATTAGTTAATAGAGCCTCATATCCGTCAATTTCAACAACAATATTTCTTATACCAATTTTCTTAATTGAACCATTGATAATAGTTCCAACCCTATCAATAAATTCATTATATTCCTTATCCCTTTCAGCCTCTTTTATCTTTTTAATAATCTCATTTCTAGCAATTTGAACAGCAACTCTATTTAGGTCAATATTAGGCAGCTCCAATCTAACAAAATTTCCAACCTCAACCTCCCCATCAATTTCTACTTTTCCTTTTTTAACATCAGCCTTTGCCTTTGTTAAAGTAATTTGTTTTTTATGGTCAAAATCTAATTCGCTTTCCTTTTCGTTATCAACAATTTCTAATTTATTATATATATAAATTCTGCCAGTTTTTTTATCCAGCTTGCATTCAATTAGCAAATCATGTCCATATTTTCTTCTAGCGGCTAACTTTAATCCCTCTTCCATAGCTTCAACAACACTATCAATAGGAATATCTTTTTCCTGTGCTATTGTTTCTATAACAAATAAAATTTCCTTATTACCATTTATCTCAAAACTCTTATTCATTTCACTACCTTTTTATCCATAAAAAAACCCGTTTATTTAACATAAAAGGGATTAAAAAAACCAATAATTAATACCTTTATAGCAATAATTATTTTAATTTGCAAGGACTTTTTATGCTTATAACTAAATAGTTAAAAAAACAACAAAATTCGGACCAGTACTAATAACGAAGTATGAAGTAATTTGGTTACTTCATACTTCGTTGAAAGCATTGGTCCGAAACCCCTGCACCTCGTGAGGATTCAAAAGGAGAGAGCGGATGTGGAGATAGCAATACCGATCGTAAATGTGTAACTGGTACGTGTTTAGAAACTAAGAATTTCTATCCTTATGATACT
>CALXSC010000008.1 GCA_944391025.1 uncultured Rickettsiales bacterium | reverse complement strand
AGGGTTCGCAGACCGTTGTTATGGGAAAAGATTTATATGACAATTTTGATATAGCTAGGGATGTTTTTAAGGAAGTTGATAGTGCATTAAACAAGGATTTATCTAAAATAATATTTGAGGGACCGCAGGAGCTGTTGACGCAAACGGAAAATGCTCAACCTGCTATAATGTGCGTTTCTATTGCTATTTTAAGAGTTTTGGAAAATGAGACTGGGAAGAAAATAAACGAACTTTGCAAATTTGTTGCAGGGCATTCTTTGGGCGAATATTCTGCACTGTGTGCAAGTGGCGCTATTTCCCTGGGCGATACTGCCAAATTACTAAAAATTAGAGGCGAAAGCTTTGCTGAGGCTGGCAAGCAAAGCAAGGGTGCCATGGCTGCACTTGTTGGCGCTACAATTGAACAGGCTGAAGAAGTTGCAAATAGGGCTAGGCAGGAAGGTGAAATATGCCAAGTTGCTAATGATAATACTGTAGGACAGGTTGTAATAAGTGGAAATGAAAAATCTATAGATGAGGCTATAAAAGTTGCAACTGAAATGGGAATTAAGAGGGCTATAAAACTTCAGGTTAGTGGCGCTTTCCACTCTGAATTAATGAAACCGGCTGTTGAGAATATGAAAAAAGCTTTGAATGATGTTAAAATAGAAACTCCGAAGGTACCTTTAATTGCCAATGTCTATGCCGGACAGGTATCAAGTCCGGACGAAATAAGAGAATCGCTGCTTAAACAGATTACAAGTAGAGTAAGATGGAGAGAAACTATGCTGTCTTTTGAAAAGAATGGCATTGAAGAAATAGTTGAAGTTGGTCCTGGAAAAGTTTTAACTGGCATGGTTGTAAAAACAACTCCAAATATTAAGGCATTTGCTGTAAATAGCTTGGAAAGTCTAAAGGAATACATTTCAAGATAGAATATTCTCAATGTATATAAAAAATACGGGAAATATATTTTCCTGTATTTTTATATAGATATTATGGAATGGTTCGGGATTACTAGAGCGGCCCCGAACTAAATATTATAGTATTTCGTATAGATTGCAGCCAAGCCTTTTGTCCCAATAGTTTTTAAGTTTTGTTATAGTGTTGTTTAATTTTTCAAACTCTGTGTCACTCATTGGATATCTGGTTCTGATGTCGTGTAGTCTTTCTTCAACTGTTACGGGTTTTTGGGTATCTCCAATTGATATAAAATCGCCCATTCTTACCATGTAGTCATATTCGCTAAGTTTAAGTTTTGAAAATATTTCTTCGGTTTTTTTTATATCGGCATCTTTAA
The DNA here is from genome assembly GCA_944391025.1 of uncultured Rickettsiales bacterium. GTDB lineage: Bacteria > Pseudomonadota > Alphaproteobacteria > Rickettsiales > UBA1997 > CALXSC01. The sequence continues at coordinate 40,345 of CALXSC010000008.1, read as the reverse complement.
ATTCATTATTTGGAAAATGAAAAGCTTCAATTTTGTCATTAATAAAACTGTGGGTTAGTGCGATTTGAGCTACGTCGTTCCAACCTTTTTTCATTGCAATTTCATAACCGGTTAATCTATATAGCCTTTTACATTTTAATTGCATACGAAAAAAATAATTGTTTTTAAATATTAAAATATCCCAAGACTACTATTGTTCTACCTTTTGCTTCAATATATTGTAAATTCTAGTCTTGCAATATCTATATATTGCTTCGCCTACAATTTCCAATATATTTTTGTAAAAGCGAACACTAGTAGTCAATTAAAATGTAAAAGACTATAAAATCTAACATTATTGAATCTTCCTATATCGTGCAATAATCCTAGTATGTATGCTTTTTCATAGTCAAGATTTATTCTTTTTGGTATTTTTTTGGCTAGATCACCTACAACTATGCAATGATTATATAGCCTGTTTGAATAGAATGAAGCTTTATCACTGTCAAAATTTAAATCTTTTATGCAGTGTTTGTAGTCATAATTTTTTAAATCTTCCAGTATTTTTAAAGCTTCATTTGGTTGCATCTACTCCTCAAATTCTATTAAAACTTCACCTACGCCTATTAAGGAACCGTCTTTAAAGTTGATTTTTTTGATTTTGACATCCTGGTCAGCCCTAATTAGATTTTCCATTTTCATGGCTTCAATTATAACTAATTCGCTGCCGGCCTTAACTTCTTGACCTTCCTTTACTAAAAATTTTATAACCTTTCCAGTTATTGGTGCTTTAAGTTTTGTCGGCTTTTTTTCCGGTTCGGCGATTGGCATATATTTTTCAAGTTCTGAAACTCTCGTGCTTCTTATAGTTAAATCTACGATAGAACCCATAAATTGTAATTTAAAATTGCCGGCTCTGTCATCCTTCATAATTTTTACGTTTATAGGTCTGCCATTAACTTCACCTCTAAATACACTGTCTCCAAACTGCCAGCTGGTTTCAACTAAAGAGAAGCCGGTTCCATATTCTACGCTGATACCCTTTGCTGTTTTTGCAATATTGCATAGGTATTTATTGCCGTTTAAGTCTGCAACCCATTTTTCTGCTAATTCCCTTTTGGAGTTAACTTGGCCGCTTATCCCAAGCAATCTGCTTACGTTCATTATATACATATAGATTGCAGTTCCAATGAGAACGCCCTCATCCTTATTTTCTATTGCAAGTCCAGAGAATCCCTTTGAAAATTCTTGTTTTATAAAGCTTGTTGAAATATCGCCTTTCTTAAATTTTTCGTTGTACATAATTGCTTCTAGGAATGACATATTGTGGGATATTCCATCAATGTAGAAGCTGCCTAGCGCTTCCCTCATCCTTTGTATAGCTTCATCCCTATCTTTGCCGTAGGTCAAAAGTTTGGCAATCATGCTGTCGTAGAACATGCTTATTGAGTAGCCTTCGTATACCCCGCTATCAACTCTTACGTTTTCGCTCTTCTCCGGTTCTATGTATTTGCTGATTCTTCCTGAAGATGGTAAAAATCCTCTGGTCGGGTCTTCTGCATTTATCCTGCTTTCCATTGCCCAGCCTGTTAATTTAATATCCCTCTGTTTGAATGGCAATTTTTCATCCATGGCAACTTTGATCATCAGTTTAACAAGGTCAACGCCTGTTACAAACTCTGTAACACCGTGTTCAACCTGAAGTCTTGTGTTCATTTCTAAAAAATAGAAATTTTTGTTTTTGTCCATCATGAATTCAATTGTGCCAGCTGAGTAATAGCCGACTTTTTTAGACAATGAAACTGCCTGTGCGTACATCTTTTTTCTAGTTCTCTCGTCAACAAAGGAACTTGGTGATTCTTCTATAACCTTTTGGTTGTTTCTTTGGATTGAGCATTCCCTTTCGCCGAGACAGACTATGTTTCCAAATTTATCACCAATTACTTGAATTTCAATATGTCTAGGGTTTTCAATGAATTTTTCCATGAAAATTCTATCGTCGCCAAAGCTGTTTTTTGCCTCATTTTTAACGCTCTCAAATGCGGTTGGAAGTTCTTCTTTTTTGTATACAACTCTAATACCTTTACCACCTCCGCCGGCTGATGCTTTTAGGATAATTGGATAGCCAATTTTTTTGGCTACGTCTTCAGCTTCTTTTACGTCTGTTAAAACGTTATTATCGCCAGGAACTATGTCAACCCCAGCACTTTTTGCTAATTTTTTAGACCTTATTTTGTCCCCCATCATTTTGATAGCTTCTACGGATGGTCCAACGAATACAATGCCTTCTTTTTCTAGAGCCTGTGCGAATTTTGCATTTTCGGATAAAAATCCCCAGCCTGGATGTACATATTTAGCTCCAGTTTTTTTACAGGCATTAACTATTTTTTTAATGTCCAAATAACTTTCAGAAGAGAGTGGTCCACCAAGCAGCACTGCCTCATCGGCCATCTGTACGTGCAATGAATTCATGTCAGCTTCTGAATATACAGCTATAGTTTTCAAACCCATCTTTTTTGCTGTTTTTATTATTCTGCAAGCGGGTTCCCCTCTATTAGCAATTAAAATCTTTTCAACCATATTTTTACCATTTGTTGTTAATAAAAATCTAATATTATTTTTTTTAAAATCAAGATTTTAATATATATATAGATATTGCGGCTGTGAATTTAAGAAACAAAAATATTTATTGTCAAAATTTATTACATAAAATTAGTTGAGTAGCTTTTTTATATATTGCATAAAAATTGTAAAAATCGCTTGAAATTATAATTGTAAAATGTTAAAGAAATGGTCAAGTGTTAGTACTTTTTTTGGTAAACAATTTATGTTGAATATTTTTTTGTATATTGCAAATATTTTTAACTATATTTTTTCATATGAAATTTTTGGATTTCCTTTGCTTATTATATGGCTGATGGCGGCGGCTCTATTTCTTTCTTTTAAATTAGGCTTTCCTAATATTAGATATTTTAGACATGGTCTTGATGTTGCTTTGCATAATAAATACTATTCCCCAAGCGATCCGGGTGAGATTACCCCGAGGCAGGCTTTGTTTACATCAATATCTGGCTCTATAGGACTTGGCAGCATAGCTGGCGTGGCGATAGCTATTAGTGTCGGTGGACCAGGAGCTATAATTTGGATGATTATTACTGGGTTTTTTAATATGAATACGGTTTTTGCAGAGACTACACTTTCACAGACCTATAAAAAAGTTGAAGCTGATGGAAAAACTAATGGCGGTCCTTTTAGATATTTGAGATATGGATTGGAAGATATAGGATATAGAAAATTTGGCACGGTATTGTCTAAATTTTTTAGTTTTATGCTGGTTTTTGGCTGTCTTGGCAGCGGTATGTTTCAGATAAACCAGGCCGTTAATACTGTTACTGACTATAGCATTTTTTCTAATTTTAAGATTATATTGGGTGCTGTCTTTGCAATTTTTGCTTTCTATATGCTGCTTGGTGGCGTTAAAAGTATATCTAAGATTGTGGAAAAACTAGTTCCAGCTATGGCTTTATTATATACTGTCTGCGCCATTATTATTCTGAGCTTTAATTATATGAATATTATTCCGTCTATTGGCTTAATATTTACTGAGGCCTTTAATCCTAAGGCTATAACAGGCGGGATTATTGGAGTTATTGTTATGGGCATTAAAAGGTCTGTATTTTCAAGTGAGGCTGGGCTTGGAACTACATCTATTGCGCATGCAGTTGCCAAAACCAAACAGCCAGTTAGGCAGGCTGCTATAGCTAGCTTGACGCCTATGATTACAATGTTTTTCTGTATGCTTACGGCGTTGATAATAATTGCTACAGACGCATATAAAACTGGTTCTGAAGGCGTTATAATGACTAGAGATGCTTTTTTGAGCGTTTCGTCATGGTTTCCAATATTGCTTTCAACCGCGATTGTATTATTTGCGTTATCAAATATGCTTAGCTATTCTTTCTATGGACAGTCGGCATGGCGTAGTTTTTTCAAGAATAGACTGACCATAGTATTTAATATTATATATGCAATAGCAATTTTTGCATCTTCAATGGCAGATTTAAATTTGGTAGTTCAAATTGCTGATACATTTGTTTTGAGCATGGCTATTCCAAATCTAATAGGCGTATATATGCTAAGCAGTCTTGTTAAGAGAAAGATGAAACACTATGATGAATTATTAAAGAGCGGTGCTTTTGATGCAGAGGAAAGTATCTTTGTAAAGATATTTAAAAAATTATTTTCTATACCGCTAAAGATTTTAAATATGATAAAATCTATCTTTAAAAAAAGCTAAAGGACTCCGGAGTTCGTTAGCAAGGATTTTAAACAATATTTAACGGAGCTAATAAAAACAATAGCTTATAACTTTTTGCATTCAAAATCTAACTTTTGCTTCAATCTGTTTCGTCGTGCCTAAAATTATTTGTTCAATGTATCTGTATACTCCAACTTTGCACATTCGCTTTCATTTTGGAGGGAAACTTTGCTCCAATTGTGCTTCGCGGGAGGGCATTCTAGCAAATTCAAGCAAGTGCGAAGGCAAGGGGAAATGTGCTTGCACAATTTCACCAGTGAGCAAAGCGAACGATTGCCGAAGCACGATGTGAACGAAGTGAATGCTCAAGTGCGAAGGCAAGGGGAAATGTGCTTGCACAATTTCACCAGCGTAGGGCTTTAGCCCGAGTGTTTGCCGAAGCACGATTGGAGCGAAGCGATGGCTCAAGCTTGATTTGTTTCCACTTTGCACTTGCATAACTTCACTGATACCTAAGCTTACTGAAGGAAAAGTTCAAGTTCGTTTAATGATTTGACAATTTAAACTAAAAGTTTACTTAAGAATTTTGCCCTGCAAAAACCTTTGTGAACAGTGTCTAGTATAAAAATAAAGAAATGAAAAATCATTTCTTTATTTTCTATAAATTGCAAGAAATTTAATTATTTAACTTCATATTTATATTTTCCCTTTGCTCTACCATCTGGAGTTTTTTTATTGAATTTGTATTCATATTTGAATTTTTCCATAGAACTGTTGAATTGGTTTTCACTTACTTTGCCAGTGCCATTTTTGTCCATTTGCGCAAACTCAAGCTTTTTCTTTAGGTGATATTCTTTTTTTGTAACTTTTCCATCCTTATTTAAATCCCATTCTTCAAATATTTTTTCTTTGTATTTAGGATCACACATATTTTCTTTTTTGCAATTTGCTACAAATTCATCTTTAGAGATAAAATCTTCTTTCATTGAATCTATTAACTTCCATTGCTTGTCATGATATTTAATATATACTTTTTCTGTAATATATCCCTTTCCATCTTTATCTATCTCTTTAAATTTAATTCTATATCCATCAACCTGTGGATCTTTTTTTGCATCTTTAGCGTTAACATTGAACGCAACTAATAAAGACAAAATACTCAATATATAAAATCTTTTTTTCATGCTTCTACCATATTAATTAATATTAAATAAATGTAATTAATTCCGAATGGAAGTGATTACAATTTGAATATTATCTTATTGTATCTTAAAAGTAAAGAAATAATTTTATTTTCTAACAAGAGTTGTTGAGACTTATATATATATTAATTTTATGTATTTTTGTTATTATTTATTTTTGGCTATTCATATTTTACTTGAAATTATTTTTTTTATATATAATCTATAAAATAAAATAATAATTTTAATTTTATAAAAAATGCCAAATAAAAATTCATGTAATTTTAATAATGGGGGCTTTGTAAAAAATACAACTTTAAAGGGAAAATATGGATTTAGTGCCTTTTCTTTGATAGAATTATCAATAGTATTAATAATAATAGGTTTGCTTGTCGCTGGTGTTACTGGCGGAAAATCTCTAATTGAGAGTGCAAGAATAAGGGCTGTTATAAATGAAGTATATGGCTGGAGACAATCATTGCTTTCGTTCTATGCTGCAAAAGGTAGGCTGCCTGGAGATTTGGATAATGATGGCTTAATGGGTTCTAGCACTGGTCTTCCAAGTAATCCAGAAATATATTCAGCCAACAGCTTTCCTTCACCATATAATGTTGCAACTCTTCCAAATAGTAATTCTGCACCATTTATAGACATGTATCTTGAGGGCACATCTGATTTTAAACCAACTCCAGGAAATAATTCCGAGGGCAATGGATTTCCATATTCAAATGTATTTAAGAAATCCACTTATCGGTTTACTTACTTTCCTGTTGCTGGTTCTCCTGGTCATTTTAGAGAAGGTTCAAAACTGCTTTCGCCGTATATATTTTTATTTACATATTTTGATAGAAAATCTGTAACTCCTAAAATTTTAAAACAACTTGACGAGAAAATTGATGATGGAATATTTAATTCTGGTTCTATGCTTAGTTCTTGTATAAATACTGTTGACGAGCTTGGCTATTCAAGTTATGATGCTGCTATAAATGATAAAACTAGCGGTGAATGCTATGAATTTTTTTTCCACAGCGGGCTTTAAAATTTAAAAATATTTTTAACATATTTTAGTGTATGGAACTAACTTTCCATACACTTGCTTGTCCATTTTATTAAATTAAAAAAAACATTGAATTTTTTTTACAATACTATTAAAAATGATAGAAGGTGAAAATAAAAATATTGCATGAAAAAATATACGCTATTTATAATATTTTTGTTATTAAGCTCCTGTTGCAGTATTAATAAAAATGATAATAATAACAATATATCTATGTGTCCAATACCTGGAGATACCCCTGAAACTTTAAAGGCTATTTCAAGAAATAAATTGAAGGAAAAAATTTACTATCCGTTAGGAATAATTGGTGAAGTTGAGCCAACATATTTAAGGGATATGGAATCAGTTTTTCCAGCTAGGATAGATACCGGCGCAGAAACCTCTTCCATAGATGCTCAAAATGTAAAAGAATTTGAAAGGGATGGTGAATCATGGGTTTCGTTTGATATAGAAAATAGAGCAACCAAGGAGAAAAAAAGCTTTGAGAAAAAAATTGTCAGAAAAACAACAATAAAAAGACAGCAGGGTGGCGATGAAAAGAGAATAACTGTCAATATAGAAATTAAAATGGGCAACCAATATTTTAATAAGGAATTTACATTGGCAAATAGGGAAAAATTTGAGTATCAAGTTTTGATTGGGAGAAATATTTTGAACGGTTTAGCTATTGTTGATGTTGGAATTAAAAATAGTCTAAATTAAACTTTATAAGGGGAGAAAATGAAAGCAAGAAGACTGTCTGTTAGTTGGATTTTATTTGGATGTTTTATTTTGTCGGTTATATATGCTGTATTTTCAATAGGCTATAAAATAAAATATTTTGGATTTTCTATAAATCCAAATGAAAATGTAGATGTATGGCTTGTTGAGGCAAAGGTATCATATACAGCAACCGGTGATCCTGTTAAAATTACATTAACTGCACCGAATAATAAAATGATTTTAGGCGATTTGGCAAATGCAGAAGGGTATGAAATTGATGAAAGGCCCCTAAAAAATAAGAAAAAAATCCAATTTGCCAAGAATGATAATGTTGCTGGCAGGCAGGAAAAATTGTATTACAAGGTCTTGCTTTTGGAAAACAAGAACATAAAATATGATTTTTCTGATAGCAAGCCCAATTTTGACAATATAGAGGTTCCATATTTTTCCGAAAGTCAAAAAGAATCAGCCAAGAGTTTGCTAAACTTGGCAAAGAGCATGGACAGTAATTTTGACTTTGTAAGCAATCTTATAATGATTTTAAATCAAAAGCCAGCCGTTGCAGAGGTTAATACATTTATCCCGTTAAAAACAAACCAAAAAAAGATATTTGATATTACCAAATCACTTTTGGCTTTGGAGAATATTCCGGTAAGAATGGTCAGGGGCGTCAAGCTTGTTGAGGGCAAAAGCTTTCAAAAACCAGATTTACTCCTAGAGGCATATGTTAATGGCAAATGGAATGTATATAATTTAGATAATGGAGCTCCTGGAATTCCTGATGATTTCCTCGTATTCCAGCATGGTGGTGATTCCTTGCTTGACATAGAGGGCGGAAAAAATTCAAAGGTTCTATTTTCCGTTTTAAAAAATAAGTACAATGCGCTTTTTCTATCAAAATATAAGGCAGAATTAAATTCTACAGAGGAGTCATTTAAATATTCCATGTATAATTTGCCAATTAGAGAACAGAATATGTTTAAGTTTATTACGGTATTCCCTCTAGCTATTTTGGCTATTGTTGTATTGAGAAATATAGTTGGTATTAAAACGCTTGGTACGTTTACTCCTATGCTTATAGCCATGTCTTTCATTGAAACTGGATTGTTGTATGGCCTAATTTCTTTTATATTTCTAATATCAATTGGTTTACTAATTAGGAGATTATTTTCTAAGTTAAACCTATTATTAGTGCCGAGGATTTCAGCTGTAGTTATTTTGGTTATTTTTATAATGCAAATTTTAACTGTTGTCAGCTATAATATGGGCTTAAGGGTTGGACTTTCTTTGATATTTTTTCCTCTGATTATTACGGCTTGGATTATTGAAAGGTCTTCAATATTAATGGAAGAAAGTGGTGAGAAGGAAGTTATAAAACAAAATATTACAACTTTAATTGTTGCGGCTTTTACCTATTGGGTTATAAGCAGTGAACAAATTAGATACATTATGTATGTATTTAATGAGTTAAATATATGTATTTTATTTTTAGTTATGTTAATCGGTACCTATACTGGCTATAGACTAACTGAATTGATTAGATTTAAACCTTTGGCAAAGAGCAATGATTAATTTATTTAAAAGATATAGAGAATTAAAGGAAAACGGTGTCCTTGGTATAAATGCAAGGAACTACGACTATATTTTAAAATTAAATAATAGAAAATATTATCCGTTGGTTGATGATAAATTGCAGACTAAAACCGTTGCCCTTAATAATGGCATTAATACCACAAAAGTCATTGGAGTTATAAAATTTGGATATGAAGTAAAAAATATTCTAAATATAGTAAAAGGCTATAGGGAGTTTGTTATAAAGCCAGCCCAGGGAAGCGGTGGAAAGGGCATAGTTGTTATAAAAAGTTTTGATAACGAAAATTTTATAACTGCCTCAAATTCTGTAATGACTATTAGGGAAATCAGTGAGCATTGTTTTAATATATTGAGCGGATTATATAGTTTGGGCGGAAAAAATGATATTGTAATAATAGAAGAAATGATACAATTCACTGATATATTCAAGGAATATAGCTTCCAGGGTGTACCAGACGCCAGAATTATTGTATATAGAGGTATGCCGGTTATGGCTATGATGAGATTGTCCACTTCAATTTCTAATGGCAAGGCTAATCTGCACCAGGGAGCAATTGGCGTTGGTATAGATTTAAAAACTGGAAAGGCTACGCATGCTGTTATGAAAGATAGACCAATAGAAGTCCATCCTGATACTGGATCTGACCTTTTTAAACTGGTCATTCCGCAGTGGAATGAACACCTTGAAATAGCCTATAGGTCATGTGAAATTACCCATCTGAATTATGTTGGGGCTGATATAGTTTTAGATAAATTCCGCGGAGCTTTGCTGCTTGAACTAAATGCCAGACCCGGCTTAGCTATACAGATAGCTAATAGGATAGGTTTAAAAAATAGGCTTGAAGCCGTTGATAGAAACTATGAAAAAATTTGTAAAATGAATCACGCTGATAAATTTGGATTTATTCTTGAAAATTTTTAGGTGATTATATATTTAATTAATATTTGGAGATTGCCTGAACTAGGGGCGGCCACAGCGGACTTCTTATTGTTTTTTGAAGTCCGCAGAAACCGACAAACCTAAAGATTTTGGCTGGGTTAGAGGACAGTGGTCAACTTCAAAAAAACAATAAGAAGTCCGACTAAGGCGGAGGCCTTTGGACTTTTTTCTTAACCTTTTTCCATCAAATTCTTCATTGCGTTTTTTCAGAACTGTTGGCCACCGCGGCCACAACTCTTTCATGAAAAAAGTTCTGCGGCCGCCCCGTCGGTGCCAAAAGCACTGATGATTATTTAAATAAATGTAATCACCAATTTTTAATATAATTTTTATTGATTTTATTTTATTAAACTCTTATAAGATTAAGTACCAACTAACTTTTATTAGAAAACTATAGGTTTATAATGAAAAAGGATAAAACTTTTAAAAATTTAAGGAGCCTTATAATAATTAGGAACTTGTTTTTTCTGCTATTCAAAATTTCAGTATCTATAATTTCTATAATATTTATTTCAATAATAGCTTTTATTGTAATATTGTCAACTAAACCAAGGGTTGTTCCTCTTGTAAATAATTATGTAGCTGACATGATAAATAAATTTGATAATATAAACATAGAATTTGAGCAATCAAATGCTACATTATATTTTGATGAAAATCTTGGTTTGCAATATGAAATTAAAGATGTTGTTCTGAAGTCGCAAAATAGCACATTTAAATTTTCAAGGCTTGTATTAAACCTGGATTTTACTAAATTGTTGTTTGGCAGAATAGAAATAAATTCAATTATTTTAACGGATAGTATTTTTGAAATTGATTTAAACAAACGGCAAAAAGATAAAGAAAAATATAACTATAGAGACAACATAGAGGATTTGCAGAAGATTATTTCAAAATTTTCCAGTGCATCATTTATAATTAGTAATTTTACTTTAAAGGATTTTAAAATAGTCCTATGTATAGATGATAAAAAATCCGATATAAACATCATAAACTCTGAGCTAAATATTGATGTGCAAAAAAAGAATTTGATAATAAATCAGGATGCACTTTTTAATGTTAATAGGAATAAGTTAAATTCAAAGATGAAGGTTGTTTGTAAAAATCAAAAAGCTGAAAAAACATGCAGAATAGATTTTAATAATATAAATTTAAATAACTATGCGGATTTTTTTAGCAGGAGTAGTGATTTCTATGATTATTTGATGAATATAAGGGCTTATTTTAATATTTCTGTTAATTTTAATTTGGATAAAAATCTTAGGTTCTCTAACGGGAATTTTTCTGTAACATCTCCTATAGGCAGTTTTTATTTGAAACAATTCTTTGATGAGAAGATAACTTTTACAAAAATGGTTGTTGATGGTAGTTTCGGTGATAATTTTAAAGAATTTAGTCTTGATTCTGTAACTGCAAATTTTGATAGGACTGAATTTATGATGAGCCTTGGTTTTAAGGAGCATGAAGATTATAAGAATTTAGATCTATATTTTGATATAAAAAAAATACCGTTAGTTAATTTAAAACAGTTGTGGCCTAATTTTTTAGGTCAGGAAGAAGGCATACGTCCATGGGTAATTGAGCATATAATAGGCGGCACATCTCCGCATGCTACCGCTAAAATAAATATGAAATATTTTAATGTTGAGGATGAAGAACATGACTCAGGACTGCAAGATATTTACTCTGAAGTGCAAATGGAAAAGGTGCTGCTAAATTATAACGATTATTTTCCAGAAGTTAGTGATATTAATGGTTTGGCTACATTTAAAAAAACTGGTATGCTGATTAATATAGATTCTGGAAAGGTTCTAAAATCTGATATAAACAGTGGCAGTGTCGCTATTGATTTTATTCCTGATGATAAAAGAGTTATTATCAAAGCCAATACGAAAGGTCCGTTTTCTGATCTGTTTGTCCACATAGATAAAGCTGAAAAAAAGATTATAGAAAATAATGTAAATTCTGTAATTGAGGATTATTATACAAACAGCAAATTGCAGCTTGATATACCAATTGAAGACAATATTGATTTTAATATGGCAGGCATCATAGTTGATTCTGTGATGGTAAATAAGAAAAACTCTATATTAAAAAATAGTGCCAGTATACCACTATCTTTTATAAAACCAAGAAATAGTGATAGTTTTTTTGGAAAAATAAATTTAAATAGGAGCAATATAGAGTACTTGCCTTTAAATATATATAAACCAGCAAAAAAAGAACTTTCGTTTGATTATAAAGCCAACTTGAGAGACGGTATAGTTTATATAAATGAATTTAATCCTTTAGTGGACTATCTTAGCTTTGATATCAAAGGTTTTATTGACATAGAAAATAAAAAGCAGGAAGTTAGTATTGAAAATATAGAGTATAATAAATCAAAATATAATGTCTACTATAGGTCATATGTAATTGACGACAAACTATATAATTATGTTGATATTGATGGTGAGAACATCAACTATAATAATATAATTGACAAGATAAAAAATCTGGATGTTAACGATAATTCAAATCAAAATGTAAATAATCAAACCATAATCAATTTGAATTTAAACTATCTTAGCTTTAGCGATGATAAAAAATTATTTAATCCTGCAATATCATCAAGGTTTGACAATAATATAATGGTTTTCCTAAACTTTAGTGCTGATATGGGGCGCAAAAAATATATGAAGCTAAATTTAAACAAAAAAAATATGATGTTTAATCTGGAATCCAATGATTTTGGAAATCTATTTAATACAATAGATTTAACAAATTCTATTGAGGGCGGTGAGGGCGAGATAAACCTTAACCAGAAGATTATTAATGGAAAAAGCGTCATTGTTGGAGATTTGAAACTTAATAAAAAGTTTTCTATTCTGCCTAATGAGGAAATTAAAAAGGATGTTTTGTCAGATGTTGAAAAAGATAAAAACTTTAAGGAATTGAATAAGAGTTTGAAAAAGGACACCAAAATAACATTTGACAAGCTTAGGGGCGAATTTGAATATGATGATAATATATTAAGATTTACGGAGGTGGTAGCAAATAGTAGGTTTATTAGTTTACAAATATTAGCCTCTGGATATATAAATTTAAAAACTGACCAGATGAAAATAGAGGGGTTGCTTGTACCGCTTGGGTTTATAAATGGTTTATTTGGTGTAAATAAACTGCCGGTTATAGGGGATTTGATATTTGGACAAAAGGACGCCGGATTGTTTGCCTCAAGGTTTAGCGTGACCAAAAAGGACGCGGACGCTAAGATGAGTATTGATATAAATAAATTTTCAATGATATTGCCAGGATTTTTGAGAAATATTTTTGATAAAAGCAACTATACAAACTAGATGCTGCTAGCAAACCGTTTCATAAAATTCATATAAAACACCAATAATACTAAGCGCTTCAATATTTTTCATTTACTTCAATCTACTTAGTCCTATTAAATTTTAAATATACGAAGTCGCCATAAAGATTCAATACTCCTTGTATCTTTTTGTAAAAACAATTTTTTTAACAGTGTCAGGGATTTAATTTAAATTATGGAGGCCGGAGTCGGAATCGAACCGACGCATTGAAGCTTTGCAGGCCACGGCATTACCACTTTGCTATCCGGCCATAATTACTAAAATATTATTACATTTTAATATTTTTTAGTCAAGTAATTTTTTTTAAAAAATATTTGACAATTAAAAAATTAAGTTTTATACTTGTTTATGTATGAAGTGGGGACTTAGCTCAGTTGGCTAGAGCGACTGGTTTGCACCCAGTAGGTCGAGAGTTCGAATCTCTTAGTCTCCACCATCTTTTTATACAAAAATCAATTATTTATTTTATTTTTGCTGCACTTGAAGTGCTGTATTGCTATGGTTTTTAGAATAATATTTTGAAAAATTCTAAATAGAATATGGAAAGATATACTATAAGTTGTATTTAATTCTTGACTTAGAATATTTAGAAAATATATAATCTAATTATTGTTGCATTTTTAATAATGTTTAATTTATGAATTATAATATAGTTAGTTTTAATAATATAAAAATAGCCGGTATTTCGGTTAGAACAAATAATAAAAATGGGAAAAGCCAAAAAGACATAATGGAACTTTGGAAGGAGTGGTTTGATGATGAAGTTGGCTCTATGATTACCAATAGGGTTTCTGACAATATCTATTGCGTATATACTGAATATGATTCTGACCATAGCGGTGATTATACTGTAATTTTGGGTTATGAAGTTTCTAAATTTGATGGCTTGCTGGATGAACTGGTAAAGATAGATATAAAACCATGCAGCTATAGGGAGTTTATATCAAATGGAAAGGTTCCTGATGTTGTTGCGGATGTCTGGAATAATATTTGGAATTCTGAATCTATTGGCCGTTCATATGCTACGGATTTTGATTTGTATATTGGCGACAATATGGAAAATATGGAAGTTAGAACATATATCTCAATGAAGGAAAAATAATATTGACTAAAAAATTAGGTGTTTTATTATAATTATTGTTTAAATTTATTATATTTGTATGGGTGATTCTTGTTTTAATTTTGAAATTAGAGTATATTATGACAGTACGGATGCTGGCGGGGTAGTCTACCATTCAAAATATATGGATTTTTGCGAAAGGGCTAGAACTGAATTTTTAAGAAGTCTTGGCATTACGCAGTCAGTTCTTTTAAAGGAAAGTGGAGTTGGTTTTGTTGTACGCAAGGCTAATCTTGAGTTTAAAAAATCGGCTAAACTTGATGATTTACTGAAGGTAACTGTAAAAATTGATGAAATTACTGGTGCGGTTTTAAGACTAAAGCAGGATGTTTTGCTAATCTCTAGGGAAGATATGGCCATGGAAAATGAGCTTCTATTTACTTTGAACGTTGAAATAGTTGCAATCAATAGGGATGGAAAGCTTGTTAGAATTCCAAAGGATATATATAACAAATTATTAAATAGCTAATCGGAGTATCTATGTTGGAAATTGAGAGTTTGATAAAAAAAATTGATGGAGAATTAAGCTCTTTGAAGGGGTTTCTTTGACATACCTAATCTAAAAAATCAATATTTAGATCTTGAAAAACAGGCTAATGACGAAAATATATGGAATAATAGGGAAAAGGCTGAGGAAATACTAAAGAATAAAAGTAGTCTTGAGTACACCATAAATAGGTATGAATCGCTTTTAGAAAAGTTGAATGATAATTCTGACCTATATGATTTGGCCAAGGAAGAGAAGAATGAAGAAATAATGAATGAAATTCTTGGCGAATTGCAAATACTTATTGGTGATGTTGAGGAATTTAGAATTGAAAATCTCTTTAGCGGCGAGGCTGACGGCAATGATTGCTTCATTGAAATAAATACTGGTGTAGGCGGTGTTGATGCCTGTGATTTTTCTGAAATGCTATTGAACATGTATATGAAATGGGCTGAAAAAAAGAAAATAAAATATGAAGTTGTAGAAATAGACAGGGATGACGTGGCTGGAATAAAGTCCGGCATTATTAAAATAAAGGCAAAAAATGCCTATGGACTATTAAAAAATGAAAAGGGAATACACAGACTTGTTAGGCAATCACCATTTAATTCCGCAGGAAAAAGACAGACAAGCTTTACATCCGTTGATGTATACCCCGTAGTTGATGATAAAATAAATATAGAAATAAACGAAAAGGATCTAAAGATTGAAGTTTGCAGGGCTTCCGGTGCTGGCGGACAGCATGTAAATAAAACGGATAGTGCTGTTAGGATTTTGCACATACCCACAGGCATTGCAGTAGAGTGCCAGGAACAACGTTCGCAGCATCAAAATAAAGAGGAGGCTATAAGGATGTTAAAATCAAAGCTATATCAAATAGAGCTGAAGAAAAAAGAGGATGAAAAAAATCAAAACAGTCTTGCAAAGGGCGATAATGGCTGGGGCAGCCAAGTTAGAAATTATGTACTTCACCCATATAAACTAGTTAAAGATCTAAGAACTGGCTATGAGACTGGCAATACAGTCGCAATGTTTAATGGCGAATTGCTTGATGATTTCATAAAAAGCTTTTATAGATAATAAAAATTATTTAGAAAACTGGGCGGGGTTTTTGACAGGTTTAAGCCTATCCTCTTAGCTTTTAGCGAAAATCCTTCCCCCTGAACATAGCTAGGAGACCCCGCTAGAATATACTATTAATCTACTGTAATTTTTTATTTTGTCAAGAAAAATATATTGTTCATAATTTCTATGGCAGAATTATCTTGACATTTTTTAAATTTTATATTTTTCGTTGATTTTTAATATTTTCAACCTACAATTAGCAATGAATACCGTAAAAGAGTCCCGGTATTTAAGGTCTAAGCAACCTCAACAAGCGACTCTAAATTATTAACAAACAAATATATATGAAAATATATAATTTAGTAATTTATGTCGATAGAAATACTTTGTGTTTTTATTACTATGTAAAAATGGTAATGAGAACCGGAGGGGCGGGAAATGTCCAGAACTCCGGTTTAAATACCTCCACTGTCTTGTTGCAGTTGCTTACCTCCGGTTCACGGGCTCTGAACTTTGTGGAAAAAATAATATGAGAAATCCAGAATTAGAAAATAGGGTGCAACGTATAAGGAGATACATTCGTAAAGTTTTAAATCAAAAACGTAAAGAGAAAAGTCTTAAATTTTCTGATATTACTAATATTCTTAGTATAGACAAAAAGATAATAAAAGACTATGGTCTTACTCGGGTAAATTTGGATGCGGCTGTATTTTTTATAATGTGCGACATGTTTGAAATAACCCTTGATGAGATTAGAGAAATATTGAATAAAATATAATATTTTAGTGGTTGAAGTTTGAAAAATTTATTTGCAAAAATAAAAAAATGTTATATTTTAACTCTAGATAATAATTTTTTGTGAATTTGCTAGAAAGCTTAAGCATAAATAATATAGTTTTGATTGATAAACTTAATATACAATTAGATAAGGGATTGTGTGTTTTGACTGGTGAAACTGGTTCTGGTAAGTCAATACTTCTTGATGCCTTGGGGCTTGCTATAGGCTATAGGTCTAATAGCAGGCTATTGAGGAATGGTGAGGAGATGGGTTCTGTTGTTGCTGATTTTGATATAAGCAATAATGCTGAATGCAAAGAAATATTAAAGGAATTGGATATTGGTTTTGATGACAATATAATAATTAGAAGAATTTTATATAATGATGGTAGAAGCAAAGCTTTTATAAATGATGTGCAGGTTACCCAAAGCTTTCTGCGGAATGTTGGTGAAACTCTAGTTGAAATCCATGGACAAAATGAACAGATAGGTCTTTTAAATTCATCTATGCATAGGGATATTCTTGATGAGTTTGGAGGATTAGTTGGAAAAAGGAATGAAACATCCGAAATATTTGACAAGATGAAAACAGCTAAGGATAAACTTGATGAACTGGTAAAAAAGAAAGATGACATTGAAAAGGAGCAGGACTATCTAAGACATATAATTAATGAAATTGAGGCATTGAATCTACATGAAGGCGAGGAGCAGGAATTGGCTGAAAAAAGAATACTTATGATGAATAAGGAGAAGGTGCTAACTGTTCTTAATGACGCTAAGGATAGTCTTGAGGGCCAGTTTAATGTTGAAAAAAGCATATTGTCAGCACAGCATGTTATTTCCAGAGGAATAGGCCTTGGTGATAATCTTTTAGAAGATGGGAAAAACGCATTTGAGGATATTATTGAGAGTCTTGAGCAGGCTAGTATTAATTTAGGTGAGGCTGTTTCAAAGATAGATAGCGTATTTGATAATCTTGGTTTTGATGGCAATACTCTGGAAAGCGTTGAGGAGAGGCTGTTTGCCATAAGGGGATTGGCTAGAAAATTAAATATACAACCAGACATGATACTTGATTTAAAGGTTGAGCTTGATAATAAGCTTTCACTTTTAGAAAATCAGGAAGTTTTTATAAGTGATTTGCAGAAAGAAGTATCAGAATTGAGAAATGTTTTTTTAAAGAGTGCAAAGGAATTAAGCAAATTAAGGAAAGAGACTGCCAAGAAATTAGCTGCAGAGCTGATGGCTGAGCTGACGCCATTAAAAATGGAAAAAACGGTATTTGATACTGAATTTAAAGAGCTTAGCGAAGAAAATTGGAATAGATATGGAATTGATGGTGTCCGATTTATCGCGTCAACAAACCCAGGTATGCCAATGGGTGAATTATCAAAAATTGCATCCGGTGGTGAGTTGTCAAGATTTATGCTGGCTCTTAAGGTCGTTCTATCAAAGGTAAAATCTGTACCTACAATGATATTTGACGAAATTGATACTGGTATCAGCGGTGCTGTTGCTGAGGCGGTTGGGGAAAGACTTAGAAGGCTTGGCGATAATCTGCAAGTTTTAGTTGTTACACACCATGCGCAGGTTGCCTCAAAGGGAAACCACCATCTAAAGGTAAGAAAAGAACAGAGAGAAAATAAGACAAATACCGTTGTTGAATCTTTGGACTATGACGCTAGGATTAAAGAGGTCGCTAGAATGTTTTCAGGTGAGATTATTACTGATGAGGCTTTGAGAGTGGCAGAAAAAATGCTTAGAAATACATTATAAAAATACTAGAGAATATAATATGAAATTTAAAGATAAAAAATTAACTTTCTTAAAAAGAATAAAAAATTATTTTTTTGGTATATTTTGGGTATTAATTTCTGTGGCTATGTTTATATCGGTATTGTCATATAATGAAAATGATATTTCGTTCAATAACGTATCCACTAAGTCGGAAGTCCATAACTATCTTGGAAAGTTTGGCTCGTATGCTGCAGATTTGCTAGTGCAAATTTTTGGGCTTACTTCTTTATTTTTTGCGGCTTTATTCCTAATTCTTGGATTTAAAGTATTCTTTAATAAAACCATATATAACAAGTGGCAGAAATTTATTTCCTTTATTGGATTAGTTGTTAGCTCATCTGTAATTTTTGACATATTATTTGTCTCAAAAAAGTGCGATTTGAGCTATTGTGGTGGATTGGTTGGGTCATTTTTTGTAGATACTCTGTACTATATACCGCCATATATGCTTATATTATTTTCTGGACTTATATTTTTTATATCTATTTCATTTTTCCTGGATATAAGAAAAAATTGGTGGCTTGTGAAGTCGGCAAGGCTCTATAGATTTATAAAATCAGTATTTAATGGAATTTTTTTGTTTATTGTATTCATCTTTAAACTTTTAACAACAAAAAATTTTAGAAATTCTATAAAGAAATTTTTTATCAACATATTCAACAGGCAAAAGGGCGATTTTGTTTTAATAGATGAGGAAGAAAATTCTGATAATGATGCTGAAAATATTAGTACCGATAATGACGATAGGGATATTTTAAATACTGAAAAATTGGAAACTAATAAAAAGAAATTTTTTGGTCTTTTTTCTAAGAAAGAAAAAAAGCCAATTGGAATTGAAGAATTTATAGAAGAGCCTAAAAAGCAAACAGTAAAAAAAGAAAAGGGCAAAAATAAAAAACAGGATATATATACTTTGCCAAATACTGCGATGCTGAATAAGAATACTGGAAAAAATAAAGTTTCAATATCAAAGGATGAATTAATAGAACAATCAGAAAAGCTTATGAGAGTTCTTAAAGATTTTGGTGTAAAGGGCGAAATGCTTGGCGCTAAGGCTGGACCAATTATTACACTGCATGAATTTGAACCGTCTGCAGGTACTAAGTCCTCTAGGGTTATAGGGCTATCGGATGATATTGCTAGGTCTATGAGTGCAGTTTCTGCTAGAATATCTGTGATTCCCGGAAGGAATGCTATGGGTATTGAATTGCCAAATAAACAGAGAGAAACCATATATATAAGGGATATGCTTGAGTCTAGCGAATATAGGAACAGCCATGCTTCTTTGCCTATTATAGTCGGCAGCGATATAGGCGGGGATGCTGTTGTTGCAGACCTGGCAAAGATGCCGCATCTATTGGTTGCTGGTACTACTGGTTCGGGAAAATCCGTTGCTATTAATACAATGATTACTTCATTATTATATAAAATGACGCCGGAACAGTGTAAGTTTATTATGATTGATCCTAAAATGCTTGAGCTTTCTGTATACGAAGGTATTCCGCACCTTTTAACTCCTGTCGTTACAGAACCTATTAAGGCTATAACTGCTTTAAAATGGGTTTGCAGGGAGATGGAGGACAGATATAGGATAATGGCAAGCCTTGGTGTTAGAAATATTGCTGGCTATAATGAAAAATTGAATAATGCTATTAAAAATAATACAAAGCTAACTAGGAGGGTTCAAACGGGATTTGATTCTGAAACTGACGAACCAATCTATGAAGAAAGGGAAATTGAAAAGAAAGAAATGCCATACATAGTTGTGATTGTGGATGAAATGGCTGATTTAATGATTACCGCTGGAAAGGAGATTGAGGCTTCAATCCAAAGAATTGCACAGAAAGCCAGAGCGGCTGGTATTCATATAATTATGGCGACCCAAAGACCATCCGTTGATGTAATTACCGGCGTTATTAAAGCTAACTTCCCAACTCGTATGAGCTTTCAAGTTGTTTCAAAAATTGATAGTAGAACAATTTTAGGAGAGCAGGGCGCTGAACAGCTGCTTGGTATGGGCGATATGCTGTTTATGGCTGGTGGTGGCAAAATTATTAGAGCCCATGGACCATTTGTTTCTGATGATGAGGTTGAAAAAATTGTTAACTTTATTAAATCCCAAGGTTTTGAACCTAATTATGTTGACGAGGTTCTTAAAAATGATGATGAATTTTCTGGCGGTGAGAGCGGCAGTTTTGATGGTAATTCCGGCGGAGACCTATTTGGTTATGATGGAGAAAAAGATTTATATAAACAGGCATTGGCTATAGTTAAAAGGGATAGAAAAAGCAGCATCAGCTATATACAAAGACAACTTAGAATAGGCTATAATAAGGCTGCAAACCTGATTGAAGAGATGGAAAGGAATGGAGTTTTAAGCAGTCCGAACAATACAGGAAAACGTGAAATTTTAATAAAGGATGATGAATAGTGAAAATATTTTTTGTAAAGAGCAATAAAAATATTTATTATAAAAAATTAGATGATATAGAATTAAACAATAATATCCATGATAGATTTTTGGTCTATCAATACCTTAAAAAACAGCTTAAAAGCAGAATTGAAGATTTTTATCTATTCTATGACGATAAAGGCATTTTGAATTGTTTTGCAACCTTTAAGGATTTCAAGAAGGAAGAATTTTCAAAGGCAAATATAAATAGTGAATTTCTTGACAGCCAAATAAAACAATATTTTTTATACAAAAAAGCAAAGATTGCTGCAGAGACTTTCCATGAAAAACAATTATATGGATCTTTTTTGCTATATATGTTTCATTTGAATAAGGTGGATGGTGTAATTGACCATTATTTCTATTCAATACCTGGCGATAAAATATTTACTCTAAAGACATCGGCACTTCTGCATGATATATTGGAAGATACTCGCTTTACCGACAGAGATTTAAAAGGGGATTTTGGCGAAGAAATTTATAATATTGTCAATGCTGTAACCAAAAGAAATATTGAAAATTTTAAGGTTTTTGAGTGGATTTATTTTGAAAAGGTTGCAAAAAATCCATTAGCAATATATGTAAAAATGGCTGATAAAATTATCAATGGAAAACAGACCTTAAAAGATAGAAAGCCCAGAAATATAAGAAATATGCTGATAAATCACAAAAAATTTGAAAAAATTTTCTATAGTAAATTTGATAACGCTGATATGAAAAATCATTTAAATTTAATAGTAGATAGAATAGACCTTCTGCATAAATAATTTAAGAATTATGAATGCTTGAACCAATATTATTATCCTTATATTTTTCCTCAAAATTCTCCTTTGCTTTGCTCCTCCGCAATGCTGCAGCAAACTTCAGTGGGACGACAAGTTCGTGGCATTATACAAGCACGAAGCCCGAGAAAACAAAGCTTGCTTCAGTTTTCTAGCTTGTCGTCGGGCGAAGTGCGAGATGAGTTTACGAAGTAAACGAATATCAAGCACGAAGCAGAAAAATGATGTGCTTGCACAATCATTTTAACCTGTTGATCGGCGAAGTGCGATGTGAGTGAAACGAATGCTCAAGCACGAAGCCGAAACAAACGAAGCTTGCTTCAGTTTGTTAACTTGTTGGTTGGGCTTCATGTTTCCAAATTATGCTGCAAAATATTTCAAAAATCCAAAAATTTTAAAAACAAGGTGGGCGGGATGTAGACGACTTGTGAAGCAAGGCATCTGCAATCACAAGTTTACGTCTCACTGAAGTTTGCCGCGGAGTCCAAAGGAGGGGATGTAAGGACAACGAACCGTATCCTGATACTGTTTCTGTTAAAATTTTTGGATATTTTTCCTCTTTTTTGTATAATTTGTTTTTTGAAGAAAAATTATTTATGCAACAGGTCTAATAAAAAAATATAAATTTTTTTAATGGATGTTGAAAAATAAATTTTGATCATTTATTAAAAAAATAATTTTTTTTCTTGACTTTTATAGATAATAAAATATATTTTAATTATAATTCTTTCTTAGAAATGTTTTTGTTTTGAAGAAAATTGAATTTATTTATGATTTATTATTTAGTTTAATTGTTCTCCTTTGGGGAACAATTTTTTTGCATACATAAAACCTTTAGTTAAAGTGGAAGTTTTAGGCGTATATTCAAGAATCGCCGCTAAGCCAATGGATTGATGTTATATTATTTGATTAATAGCCTTTATACGAGTGTATTCCGTCAATAACGATATTGAATGTAGCAATTTTCCCCTGCTTTGGATCTATATCGTCAATATTGACAACTTTTGCTGTTAAGGCGTTTCTGTCTTCTTCTGAATATGACATATATTGCGGATCCTTTTCGTTTAATGGATGCTTGTCAAAATAAATTTCTGTTTGTATTTCTCCAAACTTTGGGTGGGAGACTATTATATTAATGTGCGGTGCTCTCCCCTGCAGAAATCCTGGAAAAATAGTTTTGAAGCCGTATCTGCCAAGGTTGTCGGTTCTAGCTGTACCGGACATTATAAAATTTTCATCTATATATTCATTTCCAGGTTTTAGCAGCGATTGATATCTTCCTGACGAATTGGTCTGCCATATTCTTATGTTTGCACCTTCTATCGGAACTCCAAAGGCATCTGTTACGACTCCCTTTAAATATAATAATTCACCAACTGCCACATGGAATGAACCAACGTTTCTTGTCAAGTCGTTGTTTGTATTAAATTTTTCTGGTTTTGACAGTGTATTTATTATCATGCCATCTGGAGTTTGCCTCTGTGGCGTGAATATATCTATGCCGGCTGCAAGTACATCTACAGCATAAACGCCCAATATAAAAATTAAACACAATAATTTTTTCATATTAAAAATCAAAATCGCTATCTTTTACGTTTCCTAATTGATTCATTATATCTTTTAACTGGTTCTTGTCCATTTTTCCAACTGCCTCAATTGTTCTCTTAATTTGCTTGAATTTTTTTAATAGACTGTTGACTTCCTGAATGTTTGTACCAGAGCCCTTGGCTATTCTGAATTTCCTTGATGAATTTAATACTTCTGGATGCTTTCTTTCAAGCTTCGTCATTGAATATACAATTGATTCCTGTTTTTTTAAGAGGTTGTCATCAAATCCCTTTGTCTGCATGAAATCTTTTATCTTTCCAGCCCCCGGTAAAAAACTCAACATGCTTCCTAAGCCGCCAAGTTTTTTTAAATTTCTTAATTGGCTTAAAAAATCGTCAAAATCAAACTCGCCTTTTTTAATTTTTTTCTCCAGTTTTGCAGCTTCTTCTTCGTCAACAACTTCCTGTGCCTTTTCTACAAATGAAATTATATCGCCCATATCTAAAATTTTTGACGCTATTCTCTCTGGATAAAATTCGTCAAATTGCTCTAGTTTTTCTCCAGATGACATATATTTTATTGGACAACCTGTTGCTATTTTCATACTCAAAGCACATCCAGCCCTTCCGCCGCCATCAATTCTCGTTAGAATTATTCCAGTTAAACCTATTCTATCATTAAATTCATTGGCTATATTAACCGCGTCCTGTCCCATCAACGAATCTGCTACCAGTAATTTTTCATGCGGTTTTATAAATTCAACAAGTCCCTCCAGCTCTTCCATAAGTTTATCATCTATAGCTAATCTTCCTGCTGTATCAAATATTACAACGTCATAGTTTTTATCTTTTATGAATTCTAAAGCTCTTTTTGCAATTTCCAATGGTTTTTCGTTTTCTAGTATCTCAAGGCTATCAACGCCAGCTTTTTGAGCCAATACCTCCAATTGTTTTTTGGCTGCCGGTCTATATACATCCAATGAAACAAGCAGTGTCTTTTTTGAATATTTATTTTTCAGCCTCAACGCCAATTTTGCGGCAGTTGTAGTTTTTCCAGCACCCTGTAATCCGCTCAACATTATAAATAATGGCTTTGATTTGTCTAAATCAACCTCGCAGCTGTCACGACCAAGTAGATATAATAGCTCATCATTTATAATTTTAACAATCATTTGACCTGGTGAAACTTTTTTTATAACTTCTTCACCAATTACTTTTTCTTTTACTTTTTTGATAAACTCTTTAACGATTGGAAGCGATACATCAGCCTCCAGCATAGCTAGTCTAATTTCCCTTAGCGATTCATTAAAATCATCCTCAGAAATAAATTTTTTACCTCTTAATTTATCTATTATACCACCAAAGTTTTTAGTAATAGAGTCAAACATTATTCAAAAATTTTATTATTATAATAAATTAATAATATAAAATATTTTCTAAATCAAGTTAAATGTATTATATTTTTGTTTGTTCTATAGTTAATTTACTTTTTATTTTTAAAAATAAAGCAATTAAACGGATTGTCAATTTATTTTCCGTTCAATTTATCGCGTTTTTCCTGGCATTTGACGCATCTTCTAACTCCGGGCACAGCTTTACGCCTAGCCTCTGGTATTTCCTCATCGCAATCCTCACAATATATAAGGCCTTTTCCGGATGGCATGCTGTTTTTTGCCTGCTCTATTTGGTTATTTATATAATTTGATATCTCCTCTTCAGTAGATTCCTCAGTTGCCCATCCTGGTGCCATATATTTTATCTTTTTTATACCTATTATTAATATATATAATATTAGTTGCATAATTTCAATAGGTTTTTTTAATATTTTATGGTTATTAGTTATTAGTTTATTAAATGGATTATAAAAAAAATCCAACTAAAAAGTTGGAAGGACTCTGAACCAAAAATGGTGGAGAGAGAAGGATTTGAACCTTCGAACTCTTGCGAGGGCAGATTTACAGTCTGCTGCCATTGACCACTCGGCCACCTCTCCGTTAGAAAATTATAAATTAAATTTTATATATGTCAATAAAAAAAATCATTTTTAATAAAATTAATTCAAACTATGGACTTTTTACTATTGATTTTTTACAATTATATTGTATTGTTATAAATCATTGAATAAAAAGGCTGGCTAATTTTATGAATCCCTATATTAAAACTTTAATTTTAAATAATTACAGGGTTTATAATAATGCCAACTTTTCATTTTTACCAAATATCAATATAATCTATGGCAGAAATGGAGTAGGCAAGACCAATATACTTGAATCAATTTCTTTCCTATCTCCAGGAAAGGGGCTTTTTAGTAGCAATATAAATGATGTTCTGAGAATAACGGACAAGCAGACATTCAATTATAATTGGTCTGTGTTTGCCAATGTGGAAAATAATGATATAGCTGATACGCTTGCTGTTTTTTCAGAAAATGATAATGGTATTTTAAAGAAGAAAATAAAAATTAATGGAAATTCAGTGAGAAGCCAGGAAGAGCTTAGTAAAGTTTTTAATATTATCTGGTTGACTCCTGAGATGCAAAATTTTTTTAATGATGATAAATCTGTACGCCGTAAATTTCTGGATAAGGCGGTTTATATAATTGATAATCAGCACTCTTCACGTGTTGCAAAATATGAATTTCTATTAAAGGAACGTATGAAGGTTCTGCAGGATGATATGAAGTTTGATAAAAATTGGCTGTCAATTTTAGAAGACAAAATAGCAGAGGTTGGTATTTCAATTGCTGTAACGCGTAACGATATTGTTCGCCATTTGAATAGAATTTTGTTTAATTATGACTTTAATTTTCCTAAATTTACAATATTGATTGATGGGACTTTTGAAAATCTTATGCTGGATAATATTACTGCCATAAAGGCTGAGGAAAAATTTAGGGAAGTATTATTTAATAATAGGCAGCAGGATAGGGAATCAAAAAGGACAAACGATGGTGTCCATAAAAGCGATTTGAGGCTATTCTATCAGAATAAAAATATAGATGCACAGTTTTGTTCTACTGGCGAACAAAAGCTATTTTTAGTGTCATTTACTATTTTAAAAGCTCTCATGTGCAAGGAGTTCAATAAAGCTGCTCCTATAGTTTTATTGGACGAAATATTTTCATATCTTGATAAAACTAGAAAAATAGAGCTGTTTAATGAGCTGTTAAAGCTTGATATACAGTCGTTTATTACGGGGACCGATATAAGCATTTTTAATGACCTATTGGGAGAAAATACGAATGTAATAGATTTAGAAAGGCTAATTTTAAAATAAATAAAATTCATTCATTACGCTAAATATTAAAGTCCAATTACAAAATCCTAGTTATTTGAAGAATTACTTTGTGCTGTTTTAGTACAGTAACTTTTATTATTGCAAAAAAGAGAGATGGAAACGAACTTCTTATAAAAAGTTATTAAATTATCAGTTGACAATATAAAAAATGCGTTTTTTGATAATTTTAAGATTGTTTATGGACAAGCAAAACAATTTGTATTTTTATATATCGGATATTTCTAGTTCTTCATCATAATAATTATTGAAATTAATTTTATTATTCCAAAATTTTGTTAATTCTTCTCTAACTTCATGAGGGTTGGTATTTTTTAATCCAAGATTTTTACACGATTCATCAAAACCATTACTAACCTCGCCAGTTGTTTTTTAAATGACAAATGCTCCAAACGGCAGTCTGTTATATTTGTGCTCAAATATATTTATCTTATCTAAAAAATATCCAATTTTAGATAAACAATTCCCTCTTTTGTGTGGAACATCTTTTTTATCAAGATAAATTTTAAATATAATATTTATTTCACTATATGTCGCATTTTCACTTTTGACTGCTTTTTTAATTAGATATTTTCTAATCTTATTAACATATTTTACTTTTTCTTCTTTGGTTATTTTTTTTATTTTTATTTAAACTGCAAAAGTAAACACCACATTTTGGTGCTTACTTTTAAATTATAAATTTTGACTAAATTAAGTTATCAGCCACTAATCTATATTTTTTCCATCTTCTTGAAATGTGTTCTTTTAACATTTCAACGATTTCAGCTGCGTGTTCTGGATTAGCTTTTTTGATTGAGCTATATCTAGTTTCGCCATATAGATATGTTTCCAATAGGTCTAATTTAGGTTCTTTGCTATCAATAATTAAAGGATTTTTACCTTCAACTATTAGGCTTGGATTATATCTGTAGAGCATCCACATACCGCTGTCAACACAATTCTTCTGCTGTGTAAAGCTGTTTTCCAATGGAGCGCCATGCGCAATACAAGAGCTGTATGCAATGATTAAAGATGGACCATCGTATGCTTCCGCCTCTTTAATTGCCTTCATAGCCTGAGCTGGATTTGCTCTGATGGCAACCTGTGCAACGTAAATATTTCCATAGGTCATAGCTATTGCGCCAAGATCTTTCTTGAATGTATTCTTACCATTTACGGCAAATTTAGCACTAGCGCCTAGGTTTGTAGCCTTTGAAGATTGGCCGCCGGTATTGGAATAAACCTCTGTATCCATAACTAGAACGTTTATATTTTTACCGCTAGCTAGTACATGGTCTAGACCGCCGAAGCCAATATCGTATGCCCAACCGTCGCCGCCGATAATCCATACGCTTCTTTCAAGCATAACGTCTATTATTGAGATTAGATGTTTAGCTTCAAATGAATTGTCTTTTTCAAGAGCTTTTTTAGCTTTCTTGATTCTTTCAATTTGAGCCTTAACCTCTTTGTCTTCAGTTTTGCCATAGTTGTCCATAATTTCAGCAACCAGGTCTGCACCGATTACATCCTTCAATTTTTCCATTAGGTCAGTTGCTTCAACTAATTGAGTTTCTTGACTTAATTTGAAACCATAGCCAAATTCTGCTGCATCTTCAAATAATGAGTTGGACCATGCAACGCCTCTTCCATCCTTATTTTTACCCCAAGGAGTTGTTGGAAGGTTTCCACCGTAAATAGAAGAACAACCTGTTGCGTTTGCAGCCACCATTCTGTCGCCATATAATTTTGAAATTAATGACAAGTATGGAGTTTCACCGCAACCAGCACAAGCGCCTGAATATTTAAATAGAGACTCTTTAAATTGAACGTTTTTAATATCTTTAGGATCTTCAACTTCTTTGCCTTCAAGGGTATTAAAGAAAGCCAAACATTCCTTTTCTTCTTTAATAACATCTTGTTTAGGCTGCATTGATAAAGCACCAGTAGGACAAGCTAGAACACAGATTGAACAGCCAGTGCAATCCTCAGGTGAAATTTGAATTCTGTATTGCATTTTGCCTTCTTTATCACCCATTACTGGTATTGCTTTGAAGCAAGATGGCGCATTTTTCAATTCCTCAGCACTGAACATTTTAGATTCTAAGCATGAGTGTGGACAAGCAAAGATACATTGACCGCACTGAATACATTTGCTTTGATCCCATACGGAGATTTTATCCGCAACATCTCTCTTTTCGTATTTAGTTGTATCAGTTGGGAAAGTGCCGTCATAAGGCATCATAGAAGTAGTAATTTCTTCACCTTTTCCTTCAATCATTTTTGCTGTAACTTCTTGAACGAATTTAGGCGCGTCTTTGCCAACTTTTTGTTCCATTTGAATTTTGCTTGTAACCTGTTTAGGATAGTTAACCTCAAATAGATTTGCTAAAGATTCGTCAACAGCTTTGATATTATTATCAACAATTGCTTGACCTTTTTTGCTATAGGTTTTAACGATTGCTTCTTTTATTTCTTTTAATGCTTCTTCTACAGGAATAACATTTGAAAGTTTAAAATAGCAAGTTTGCATTATGGTGTTGATTCTAGTGCCCATGTGGGTATCATCAGCAACCTTATAGGCATCAATTACATATAATTTGATATCTCTATCAACTATAATTTGTTGAACCACCTGAGGCAATTGATCCCAAACTTCATCCTTTGAATAGTGGGTATTCAAAAGAAGAGTACCGCCTTTCTTAATTCTTCCCAAGATATCAAGTTTAAATAGGAATGGGAATTGGTGGCAGCCAATGAAATCAGCCTTTTGAACTAGGTAGGTTGAGTTAATTGGATTAGGACCAAATCTTAAGTGGGATTCTGTAACTGAACCGGATTTCTTTGAGTCATAAACAAAATAGGCTTGACCATAGTATTGTTCCCTATCTGTAATGATTTTAATGGTGTTTTTATTTGCACCAACTGTACCATCACTACCTAGACCAAAGAAAATAGCTTGTTTAACATCAGGCATATCGGTGTGGAAATCATTTGAGTAATCAATGCTCATATTTGTGATATCATCCTTTATACCAACTGTAAATCTTTTTTTAGATGAGCTTGATTTTAAATTGTCATAGACACCTTTTGCCATTGCAGGAGTGAATTCTTTAGAAGAAAGTCCATATATACCGCCAAATATTTCAATATCAGTTCTTCCTTCAATTTTTAATCCAGCCACTACGTCTAGGAATAGAGGTTCGCCTTCGCTGCCTGGTTCTTTAGTTCTGTCAAGAACAGCAACTTTTTTAACTGTTTTAGGCAAGGCATTTGCTAAATGTTTTGAAGAGAAAGGTCTATATAGTCTAACTTGAAGCACGCCAACCTTTTCACCTTCTTTGTTCATTTTTTCAATTGCTTCTTTAACCGCTTGAACACCTGAACCCATCATAACTATAACTCTATCAGCGTCTGCTGATCCATAGTAGTCAAACAATTTATATTGTCTGCCGGTTAATTTTGCAAATTCATCAAATTTTGCCTGAACTATTTCTGGAACTGCATTGTAGTATTTGTTTGTTGATTCTCTGCCTTGGAAGTATACATCAATGTTTTGAGCAGTTCCCCTCATAACTGGGTCATCAGGTTTTAAACCCCTATTTCTGCACTCAAGAATAGTATCTTCATTCAACATTGATTTAATTGTTTCGTCATCAATTAATTCAATTTTATTAATTTCATGTGAAGTTCTAAAACCATCAAAGAAATTAACAAATGGAACCTTTGATTCTAAAGTTGCTAAATGGGCTACTAATGCTGAGTCGTGGGCTTCCTGAACAGAACCGCTTGACAACATAGCAAAACCAGTTTGTCTAACAGCCATAACGTCCTGATGGTCGCCATAGATTGATAAACCTTGAGCTGCCAATGCTCTAGCCGCAACGTGTATAACACATGGCGTCATTTCACCAGCTATTTTATACATGTTTGGAATCATTAATAAAAGTCCCTGTGAACAGGTAAATGTAGAAGCTAAACTTCCAGTTTGTAAAGCGCCATGCAAAGCACCTGCTGCACCTGCTTCACTTTGCATTTCAGTAACGCTAGGTTTTAACCCAAAAATATTTAATTCTCCACTTGCAGAAAATTGATCTGCCAATTCGCCCATTGGTGATGAAGGTGTTATAGGATAGATAGCAAACATATCACTCATTTTATAAGCAATTCTTGCAACAGCTTCATTTCCATCAATAGGCTTTTTTTTAAATTTTGCCATTTTTTTAAAAGAATGTTATTAAAGTTTATGCCATAAATCTTATAGCTTCATATTAAATAATCAAGAGTTTTTTAGCTTATTACTTTTAATTATCTATTTAAATAGCATATCGTGATTATCTTAGGAGACGTTGTCCGCAGGACTTTTTCCTATTTAGATTCATAGCGCTATGGATGGTGGCAGAGGATGGTTTGGCTGTAGGTTTAATAGACACAGTGCAGAAAAAAGTCCTGCAACATACTGCTGGCACATATAAACTTTATGCTATTAAAATAAATGCAGCTATAAATTTATTATAAAACCATTCTAGATTTTTCCAATAGTGGACTATCGGAAATTCTTACTTTTCCCTCAAGTCTATCCCTTAGCCATTTACCGGATTCTGTGAATTGGATATCCTTTCCCAATTCTTTTCTAGCTATTATTTTAATCTCACCATCTGTAGAATTGTCCCAAATCTCTATCATGCCAAATCCTTCTACCATTTGCGGCAGTTTTTCCATTAGAACCCCATATCTCCTTGTTATTTCACTTGCTATAACGCCATGTCCACCCTCAGCAACTCTTTTTTGAACTCTTTGTACATTTATTGATGGATCCGATGTTGCCAGAAAAAACAGAGATGTTTGATAGCCTTTTTCATTGGCTTCGTTTAAAATATCAAGCCCATAATTGCTCATTATAACATCCTCAAATGAAAATGATTCCATTCTATCAACATAGGAATATTTTCTGTTGTAATATTCAACATATGAACCCCAATCCGTTAGGTTTCTTTTATTCTGCGGTGTTTCCGATTCCATATATTCCAAAAGTTTCTTTTTGCTTTTAGGATTTTCTGGTGAAAGATTGAATATAAGCTCTTTAAATCTTTCTTTATCTGTCATTTGCGATGACATTAATTCAAAACAAAATTTATAGAGCGCAATTTTTCCGAGTTCGCCATCTTCGGGATCGTCTGGTATATCGTATATACCCATGCCTTTTTTGCCCATTAAGCTCTCAGCCTCTTCCTTTTGTTTAGCTATTATATCTACAACCCTTTCCATATCATCAATCAGTGTTGAACTTATTTGATCGGCATTTATATTGTTTGGAAATTCCAAATGGTATTTAGCCTCTATAAGCTTTCTAAGCGTTGTTTTGCCGGCACCATTTGCACCCGTAAACAATATCATTTCTGGCTTTTCTGCTAACATATTATTTTTTCCAACCATTGTTTTTTAATAATTCCTTAAGTTCGGAATTTATTTTGTTTTCCTTGTCTTTCTGCGGTATAGAAAGCCATTTTTTCATAGAAAAAGTTTTTTTTGAAAACGATACCATACTTGCATCCATTGTTATATTTTATACAATTATAATTGCATTGTTGAAAAACTCAACTATTTTATTAGCATATCAAATTACTTTTATTCCTTGATGATTTATTAATGCATCTATTTCTGTAGTATCAACCCAGTTTTTTATGCTATTTATCATATTCTCAAGGTTTTCGGCTACTGAGGTTTTTTCTTTTGTGCCTATTGATTTATCTATGAGCAAAGAAAATTTATTATATAATATGTCTATTTCCCTTGAAAGATATAGCAGATTTTTTATCTGGTCGCTGTCTAATACTTCAATTGTTGAACTTTTGTGCATAATATCATATAGGTCTTTATTGTTTTTTGATATTTTATCAAGGCTATCTTTATTTAATCCATCTTTTTTTAATTTTTTGATTATATCTCTTTTTGATAGTTTTAAGAGTTCCCCGAGATTATTTTTATCTATTACGTCCGTATAGCCCATCATGCCGCGCATATCATTAACTATATTTAGTATTATTGAATTAATGTTAAATGTTGTTGACCTAAATAATGTATTGTTCAAATCTCGGTTTATAATTTTATTTACGACTTCATAGCATATAAAAACAAATGGTATGCTAAGCAAATCTGAAGAGATATTTATAAGCAGGTTTGAAACATCTTCATCCCTTTGCTCTATTTTCCGTACAACAGCAAATATTGCAAGACCTATTATTATTGATATTACATATGGCAACAGCCTAAGCAGGAAATATTTTAAATTTTTTCGCATATCCATAAATATTCATTCAACTACAAGTAGTATAGAACGCCTTTTTTTAAAAACAATATTTATTATATATTATGAAATTAAAAAACTTTCAAGTATATATGAGGCCGCTATTTTATCTACAACTTTCTTTGTTCTATTTGAACCTATTTCATCAAGCATTAGCTCCTCAGCTACAAATGATGACAGCCTTTCATCTTGAAATATTATCGGCAGTTCAGTTTCATTTCCTAGATTATTTGCAAATCTTTTTATAAATAATGAACTTTCTGTATCCTTTTCGTCAAATGATATTGGCAGTCCTATAACTATTCCTTTAACACGTTTTGTTCTAAACATGTCTAAAAGTATTGGAAAATCTTTTTTATTTCCTTTACGAATTATTGTTTCAACTGGACTTGGGATAGTTCTAGTATCGTCTGTTATTGCAACGCCAATAGTTTTTGTCCCAACATCTAACCCGATAAGTCTTCCGCTGGGACAATTTTTTATAAATTCTTCTTTTGTATTAAAAATCATTTTTTGTCAATTTTTAAAACATCCTGCATTGTATAGAAGCCTTTTTTCTTTCCGCTAGCCCATATTGCAGCTCTGATTGCACCATTTACGAAAATTAACCTTGATGTAGCCTTATGGGATAGTTCAATTCTTTCGCCTATGCCAGCGAATATAACCGTGTGTTCGCCTACTACATCACCGCCCCTTAGAACAGCAAAGCCAATCTCATTAGCTTCTCTTGGACCTACGTCGCCATCCCTAACTTTTCGTGAAACTTCACCAAAGTTTAAATTCCTACCGTGTGCAATTGCCTTTCCTAGCATTAGTGCTGTTCCTGAAGGTGCATCTTTTTTGTTTCTATGGTGCATTTCCAATACTTCAGTATCATAGTCTTCCCTAAGCAATGATGCTGTTTCCTCAACAAGATTTAGAAGCAGGTTGGCTCCAATGCTCATATTGCTTGAATGAACTATAACACATTTGTTTGCTAAGGATTCAAGTCTATCCTTTTCTTCATCGCTTAGTCCCGTTGTTCCAGTTATAAGAATTTTACCTTTTTTAGAAGCCATTTCTGCGCACTTCATTGTAAGTTCCGGTGCCGAAAAATCAATTACAGCATCTGACTCCTCAAATAATTGTTCCAGATCGTCAGTTATTATACTGTTGGTTTTTTTATCTAGTCCTAGAAACTCGCCTATATCTTCGCCAACTTCATCATAACCTGGTCTAACCAAAGCACCGCTGATATCAAACAAATTATTATTTATTATTTCAAGCGCCAATGCATTGGCCATCTTGCCCCTAATTCCTGTAATACCTATTCTCATATAAATTAATTTATAATTAACTTACCTACAACTTTAAATGAAAAAATATTTTTGTAAAGTAAAATTATTTTCTAATTGTTTTAAACAGCGATTTATTCTTTGTGGGTATTATATGAAAATATTTTTTAATTTCCTTAAATAGCCCAGTGTTGATTTCTACAGTTTTAAAAATTCCAGTATCAACATCTACGCCAGTTAAGCATTCAAAATTCTGTTTATTTGGAAGGTTTTTATTATTTTTGCCAAGTTCGCATTTTTCATTATCGTATTGGTATATATCATCCTCAAAATTAAAATCTTTAAAGTTATTGGTATCAACATATATATAATCAAAACTATAGTCTTTTATAAAGTCTTTAAAAAGTTTTTCATTTGTATATATATTTCCGGATAGGGTAAATGATTTTATATTTGTCAAAACTGAAAAAAATCTAAAATTTTTTACATTTGTATATAGGAACATAACGATAGGGTCATCAACATCTTTTACATTATTCACTATATCACTAAATCTTTCCGGATTTAGATATGTTTTTCTATGGTGTTTATATATATCATAGTTTTTAAAATATTCATGCCATTCCTTTAATTGTGAAATTGGAGATATTAGAATAATCAATATTAATATTATCTGCAGGTATTTTTTACTATTTGGAAAATAAAATATTATTATAAGAGATATAAACCATATTATTGGGAGAAAATATCTTACTTCCCAGAAAAATCCACTCATAGTTATCGTTCCAAGAAGTGCTAGAAAAATTAGAGAAAGAATTATATAGCTATATGTTAGTTCTTTATTCTTTTTAAAGTTATTTTTGAAAAATAGAACTGGTATTAAAAAATATGTATTGATGACCAGACTCATATAAAAAACTATTAATATTATTGGAAGTTTTTTTGTGAAATATGTTTTTATCCATACAAATGGTTCGCTAAAAATTGTATCAACCTTTGTTGGAGTATAGAAGTCCAATGCATCTGTATTGCTTGACAGGACTGCTCTGCTGTTGTCGCTGGCATAAAATACATTGAAAAATATTTTGGAATACATGACCCACGGCAGCATAAATAAAAACAATATGCCAATAAAGGTTAAAGTTTCCTTTATAGATATTTTTTTATTTTTTAAACTTATTAAAATCGCTATTGACAGCATTGGCAATTGTGTATCAAATCTTGTATTTAAAGCTAAACCAGCTATTATGCCAATAATAACTGCAAGCTTCGTATTTATTTTTTCATTAAATAAAAATATATATACTATTATCTGATAGAATATAATTGTTAACGGTATGCTAAAGCCCATAAACAATTCAATACAAAAAGATTGATTTAATATCAAAACAAAGTTAATTAAAATTCCAGATAATAAATTATTAGTTAATTTTTTTGATATTTTTAAATTTAAATAATATATTATAAAGACTAGGAAAAAGTTAATTATAGTTCCAGCTACAATTCCTGCATTGAATATTTTATTAAAGCATGCCATTAGAAATGGAAATAGCAGTGGAAATGCTGAATTTCTAAAATGGTCTAAATTCTGTTGAAAATGCCTGGCTAAATTTACCCGTCCAAAATCTTTAAAATTATCAACAAAAATACTCTTTGATATATCATAGAAGGCAAATGAATCAAAATAATAGTTATAGTTTGTAAAGAATAGAAAAAATTTTGAAATTGTTAGACATATTAGAAAACCAAGGCAAAAATATACAAAAATATCATTGTCCAATTTTTCAAACAGTTCATTTATTTTTTTATTTATCCTGCTATTTTTTATTTTATCTAAAAAGCAATCCAATTTTTTAGCTAAAATGTTATCATGACGATTCCACATATTATAAGCAATAGGTTTATTATTTTATTAACGTTATACTTTTCTTTCAACAAAAAAACACCTATTAGAAAGCTCCATAGATAGGTTAGACTTAGAAAGAAATACACTATTCCATAGGGCAGAAATTTTAGAGCAAATATACACAATAGTGAGCCTAGAAAATATAGAAATCCACCAAGGTAAAAATTAAAGTTAAAAAATACTAATTGTATAAAAGATTTTTTTGTATCAGCTGCCTTTTTCAAAAAAAATGCTCCAAATGCTCCGCATATTGTTGCGAATACAATTAAAACATAATATTTAAGCATGGTTTTTACCTCCGCCAAGTCCAAGCCTCACAACACCAGCCAATATCATTAGGCATCCTATTAATTGTCTTGCTGTAAAAATTTCACCAAAATAAAATATAGATAATGCAAATGCAACAATATAGCTTACCCCCATAAGAGAGTGCAGATTTGATAGTTCGTCATATTTGAATCCAAGTATCATCAATATTCCCCCAAATCCAAAAAATAAAAAACCTGTAATCATATATAGATTTATTTGTGCATTTGACAATTTCCAAAAAAATTGCCCCAATGCGTTGCATATTCCCGAAAGTATTATTAATATTACGCCATAATTTTTCATGTAATTATCTTTTGTTTTTTATATATTTAATAATATCTAATGCAAATAAATACAAGCATTTTAAAAAAATAAATGAAACCATTAAAACAACTGTAATTATTATGAGCAAAATTAAAAATAGCTTTATTTTTAATAGTATATTGCATTTTTTTAAATATTTGCTATATGAATCATACGAATCATGTTTTATTACATCATTAAAAAATTTCAACTCATCTTTTTCGTAAATTTCTATATTGTTTTTTACATCGTTTTCAATCTCTAAAAAAAGTTCCCTGGTTTTATTGTAAAATCTCTCTGGCTCAACATGAAGTTTAAGGGCTAGTTTAATTAAGTTTAAATCTATTTTTCCTTTGTCTAATAGATTATTATTTTTAAGATATTCATGCAGCATTTTGCTTATTGTCAATACATCAAATTTTGTCTCATTTTGTCTTCTGGAGCCCGTTAATGAATTCTCTCTGATTCTATAATTATATTTTGAAGCATTAATCACAAAGATATCGTCTGTATTTACCAGGAGCATTACTATAAAATATAGGTCTTCATGGAGCAGATCATTTGGAAAGAATGGCTTTACTTTATTTATATAAGAAAATTTATATAGATTATACCATATAAAAGGTTGTATTGAATATAAATTTTTTCCATTTATTCTATTGAAACCGGTATTAATTTTTTTGCCAAATCCCCATTCATCGCCATAGTTTTTATTATTTGCATACAGCGATATATTTTTATTTATTATGATATCAGCATCGCTTTTCTTAGCAGCTTTAACCATCTCGCTAATATAATTTAGATCAATCCAATCATCGGAATCAATGAAGTATAGATAATCTCCAGTTGTATATTTCATACCGGTATTTCTAGCTCTACTGGCGCCGCCATTTTTATTCTGCCTATATAGCCTTATCCTATTATCATTTCTTGCATATTCTTTTAAAATTTTGTACGTATTATCTGTACTGCAATCATCAATTATTATAACCTCAAGATTTTTATATGTTTGGTTTAACACCGATTCCAAACATTGCTCTATATATTTTTCTACATTATAGGCTGGTATTATAACAGATACCTTTGGATTTTCGCTTTTGTTCTGTGCATATAAATTAAAATTTGCAAGAAATAAAAATAATAATAAAAATTTTTTCATTGTTCCCCATGTTACAGTTTATTTTTAATTATTATATATGAGAACATAAACAAAATTCCATATATTATTATTGGCATATTCAGGTTTGAAAAATTAATGAAATATTTAAACGATATCAGTATCAATCCTGATAACCCTTTTGCTATCATATAATTTAAACTTGATACTGTAGACCTTGATTTTTTTAAAACCTTTGTGTGTATAAAAGATGTGGTGCCTAATGTAAATGTTAGCTGAATAGCTATGGCTATACAAATCAAAACCAAGCTTATTATAGTAAATACGCTATTTTTGAAACAATAGCTTAGGGACATTAATATAAATGACGCTAAAAAAGAAAAATATGAAATGTATCCTAATTTTTTCAGAGTAATTTTTTTTAATATTTTAGAAAGCTCCATTGCTGAAATAGCGCGGAAAAAATGGTTTATAAAATAAATAACCCCAAAAATTTTGACAGGGATATTTGATATTTTCATTATTGGCTGAAAACAAAAAACCATTATATAGGTAATGCTTATCAATATTCCAGAATACCATATGTATCCATTTATTGCGGTATTTTTTAATGCTTTTTTTATAATTCTGTATATATCAATATATTTGCTTTTTAGTCCATTAATTTTTTCATGATATACTGGCAATTGCGGTATTAAAAGTAAAAGAATAATCGCAAATGATATTAACGCAAAGTCAATAAACAGCAGAACTTTAGCGCCAAAATTTGTATAAAAAACAGCGCCAAAAACTGAAGTTAGCGCACTTCCTAATGATAGGAAAAAATTTAGTTTTCCATATTTTGACAACATTTTTTGAGACTTATCATTTAACTTTAGATATTCATATATATAGCTGTCTGATACTCCATTGAAGAACGCCTTTGAAAGACAAAATGATATTTCGCCTATTAGAATAATCCAATATCCACCGAAAAAAATCCACAATGATGTACCGAATAAAAGCAACAAAAATGAAGTAATTAATATGTTTTTCTTTGGGAAAATATATCCAGCATATCCGCATGGAACTTCTGCTACATGTGTAATAATTGATATAATGCCCTTAAAAAGAAAAAAATCACCAGTACTTAAACCGTTTTCCCTATAGAATAAAAAAAGTACAGGCAACAATAGCTGGCTTCTGCATAGTGTTGCTATATTTAGGAGCCTTAATGGATTTAATTTTGAAAGGTGTCCCATACTATCATTTTTTCCTATTTTCATGATATTCTTTTTCTACATTAACGCTCCAAATATTGTCCTTTGTTTTTATATTGTTTTTTATATTTTTAACCGCCTCCATTGCCGTCAGCATTGAGTGGTCCATATTGTTATATCTGTGCATACCGTTTCTACCTATTAAAAATAAATTTTCAAACCTATTCATATAGTTTTTAATTTTGTCAAAATTATCATATCCTTCGCCAAAATAACACGGATATGCCTTTTTAACCCTTATTGCTATGCTGTCATCAAGGTTGATATTTGAATTATTTTGTATAAATCCTATCTCCTTTAGTTCTTTTACGGCTAGCTCTTTGAGGCTGTTATCTGCAGAGTTCCAAAAATTATCATTTTCATTGCAAAAATATTCAAGTCCAAACCATATTTTGTTTTTATCTTTAACCATATATGGACTCCAATTATTAAAGATCTGTATTCTTCCAACTACTGAATTTTCTTCTTGTATATATATCCAGTTATCCAAAATATTAGAGACGTTGCAATCATTTTTATCAACCAACACACCAACCGTTACAAAGTCTCTATATAACAAATTAGCAGCCAATTTTTTAATATCTTCATTTATATCATTGGTCTTTAAAATTAGTTCTTTTAACGGCATTGTTGAAATAAAATAATCCCCAGCACAGGTCTCAATTTTTCCATTATTATTAATGCTTATTTGATGTATTTTATTGTTTTTCTGTTCTATGCCTACTACATCTGAATTAAAATGAATTATGCCGCCTAACTCAACTATTTTATTCGCAATATGTTTCCAAAAATTACCCGGTCCATATTTTGGATACATAAATTTTTCAATCAAACTAGTTTCCACATCTTTTTGATTTAAATCCCTGCTTTTCTTTCTGAACTTTTTAAATATATCCTTTAGGATTGCAGCTATTGACAAACCTTTTATTCTCTGTTTTCCCCACTCAGCCTTAATTTTATTGCACTTAACACCCCACACCTTTTCCGTATAGGATTTAAAAAATGTTAAATACAACTCCTTTCCAAAACTATTAATCATAAAATCCTCAAGGGTTGTTTCTTTTCTTTTATGCAATAGCGTTAGGGAATAGCTCATTCCAATCTTGGACATTCTCAAAAGTCCTAGATTTTTTATTGTATTTATATTTAATTTTACCGGATAGTCAAAAAACTTTTTTAAATAATATATTCTGGATTTTCTATTTCTAATTAAAAATACATCTTTATCAATATTATTTGCATTTTCAATCTCCATTTCATTTTTCCAAAAATCCATAACCCAGTCTGATTTTGAAAAAAATCTATGGCCGCCTATATCTATTTTATTTCCCCTATAATCTACAGTTCTTGAAATACCGCCAACATAATCGCTTTTTTCAAAAATTATTGGTTTAATATCAGTATTTTTCAATAATTCATACGCAGCAGTTAAACCTGCTGGTCCTGCTCCGATAATTATTGCCTTCTTCATAGAATTTTATTGTTTTATTCTATAGTATA
This sequence comes from uncultured Rickettsiales bacterium, assembly GCA_944391025.1. Classification (GTDB taxonomy): domain Bacteria; phylum Pseudomonadota; class Alphaproteobacteria; order Rickettsiales; family UBA1997; genus CALXSC01. The sequence continues at coordinate 1 of CALXSC010000008.1, read as the reverse complement.
G
>CALXSC010000007.1 GCA_944391025.1 uncultured Rickettsiales bacterium | reverse complement strand
ACAATCATGACTCCCGACGAGTATTTAGGTGATGTCTTAAAACTTTGCACCGACAGAAGGGGTATACAAAAAAATCTATCATACATTGGCGACAGAGCAGTATTGACTTACAGACTTCCACTAAACGAAATTGTTTACGACTTTTACGACAAACTCAAATCATACACAAAAGGTTATGCAAGCTTTGACTGGCAAGTCGACAACTACGAAGAATCAAAACTCGTCAAAGTCGGCATACTCGTAAACGGCGAAAATGTAGATGCCCTTTCCCTAATCATGCATCAATCACAAGCCATCAAAAAAGGCCGACAACTCGTAGAAAAACTCAAAGAAGAAATACCACGACAAATGTTCAAAATCGCCATCCAAGCCTCCATGGACGGCAAAATCATCGCCCGAGAAGACCTCTCCGGCTACAAAAAAGATGTCCTTGCAAAATGCTATGGAGGCGACATCTCCCGAAAGAAAAAACTCCTCGAAAAACAAAAGAAAGGTAAAAAACGAATGCGAAGTGTCGGCAATGTAGAGATTCCACAAAGTGCATTCTTGGCAGTGCTGAAGGTGGGGGATTAGGAATAGAAGATATTAATAATAGAGAAAAGATATGAAGGAAGCAAAAACAGATTTATGGGTTTATAATTTATTAAAAGATGCTAACATTGAATTAGAACCACAAGGTAGTGAAATAAAAGAAATAAATGAAGCTCTAAAAACAGCATCAAAAAAACAAACAGGATATTCTGGTCGTCCTGAATATATTGGTATTGTTAATGATTTTGTTCTAATAATTGAAGATAAAGCAGATTTATCTAAACATATAAAAATAGATGATGGTATTATTTCAAAAAATATTTCTGATGTTGTTAATTATGCTGTAAATGGTGCATTATATTATGCACAACATATAGCAAAAAATACAAGTTATAAAAAAATAATAGCTTTTGGTGTTTCTGGTGATGAAAAAAGACATAGAATTACACCGATTTTTGTTGATAATACAACAGATTATAGAGAATTACAAGATGTTGAATCTTTTATAAATTTCAATAATAAAAATATACAAGAATACTATATTCATGAAATTTTAAAAGAAGATACAAATGAAGAAAAAGATATAGAAGAAATATTGAAGGAAGCTAAAAATTTACATGAAGATTTAAGAAATTATGGAAATCTAACAGATACAGATAAACCATTGGTTGTTTCAGGTATTTTATTGGCATTAGATGAAATCAAAAATGGAAATTTTTCTATTAATAATTTAACTGGTGATGCTTTTAAAACAGATGGGCAAAAAATTTATGAAGCAATAGAATCTAATTTAAAAAGAGTTAGAGTTTCACCAGATGTAAAAAGAGATAAAATTTTATCTCAATTTTCTATAATAAAAGATACTACAAAACTAAATGAAATAAATAAAACACTTAATAAAACACCATTAAAATATTTTGCAGAATTTCTTTATGATAATATTTTTAAATCCATAAAATATATTAAGTCTTCTGAAGATTATATAGGTAGATTTTATGGCGAATTTATGAGTTATAGTGGGTCAAATGCACAATCATTAGGTATAGTTTTAACTCCAAAACATATAACTCAATTATTTTGTGATTTAGCAAATATTCAAGTGGACGATGTTGTTTTAGATCCATGTTGTGGAACTGGTGGTTTTTTAATTGCAGCAATGCATAATATGTTTAAATTAGCAAAAGATAAAAATACTGTTGAAAATATAAAAGAAAAACAATTACATGGTTTTGAATTACAACCATACATGTTTGCAATAGCTACTACAAATATGATTTTAAGGGGTGATGGCAAAAGTAATATTATAAATGAAGATTTTTTATTACAAAATCCAAAAAAACTACAAGAAAAAATGGCAACAATTGGTTTTATGAACCCCCCATATAGTCAAGGCTCTAAAAAAAATCCAAACTTATATGAAATATCTTTTGTTGAACATTTACTTAATTCATTAGTAAAAGGTGCTAAATGTATAGTCATTGTTCCACAATCTTCTATGACAGGAAAAACAAAAGACGAGCAAAATATAAAAGCAAATATTTTAAAAAATCATACTTTAGAAGGTGTTATTACACTAAATAAAGATACATTTTATGGGGTTGGAACTATGCCTTGTATTGCAGTATTTACAGCAGGCAAGCCACATCAAAAAGATAAAATTTGTAAATTTATAAATTTTGAAAATGATGGTTTTAAAGTAAAGCCTCATGTAGGTTTACTTGAAACAGAATCAGCAAAAGATAAAAAACAACACTTATTAGATGTATGGTTTGATAGAATTGAAGATACTACAAAATTTTGTGTAAAGACTACTATAGAAGATAGCGATGAATGGCTACATAGTTTTTATTATTTTAATGATGAAATACCTACAGATGAAGATTTTGAAAAAACTATAAACGATTATCTAACTTTTGAATTTTCAATGATTATGCAAGGTAGAGAATATTTATTTGAAGAAAATAACGATGAGGTTGATAATGAATCTTAACGATAGAGAATGGAAAGAATTTAAAATTGGAGATTTATTTATTTTAAAAAAAGGTAAATGTTCTAATGCAAATATTCTAAAAAACGGTAATATTCCATATATAGGAGCAACTAATAGAAACAACGGTGTTTTAAAATTTTCTTCTTGTGATAATAACTTATTATCAGATGGTAATTGTATTGTTTTTATTGGTGCTGGTGACGGGTCAGCTGGTTATTCCGTTTATAAATACGAAAAAAGTATAAATTCTTCAAGTAATATATGTGGTTATAATAAATATTTAAATAAATATATTGGACTTTTTATTTCTTGTTCTTCTGATTTAAATCAAAGTAAATATTCACATGGATATAGCAGAAATTTAGCTAGATTAAGCAAAGATAAAATCCTCCTTCCTACAACCCCACATGGTGAACCAGACTATCATTTTATGGAGAATTATATAAAAGAACTAATCCATAAAAAAAGACAACAAAACATAGAATATATAACTAATAAATTAAAAAATATTGAAGATAATAATTTTATATCTTTAAATAAGCAATGGAAGGAATTTAGAATTAAAGATTTGTTTAATGTATATACTGGCGGAGATTTAATAATAAATAAAATAAAAAGTGGCAATATACCAATTATTAGTCATTCTTCTGAAAATAATGGAATAGTTGCATATAGTAGTTTAATACATAATAGAAAAATATTTAATTATAAAAAAACTATAAGTTTAGCTGATAGGGGCAATTTTAAAGCTTTTATTCAAAAAATTAATTTTTATATAGGAACAAGGGTTAAAGCTTTAGAAATAAAATATAATATTTCATATTTTTCATTATTATTTATTGCAAATGAAATAGATAAACAGTCTTGTAAATTTTCATATGGTTATAATGCTTGTAATAATATTGACAATTTAAAATTTCTTCTTCCAATAAATTCAAAAGGTGAACCTGACTATGAATTTATGGGAAATTATATAAAAAATATTATGATTAAAAAATATAACAACTATTTAAAGTATATAGAAAATGCAAAGTAATAATGAGTTAATTTTAAAATTGGATAAGATAATTAAAGATGGTAATAAATTATTAAAAACTAAATATCATAATGGAATAAGTATATCTTTAAATGAAGAAAAATCAACAAAGTGGTATACTAATCTTAAAATGTTTATTGATCAATATAAGAATTTTAGTTATTTATTAAATGAACCATTTTATGGATTTGATGCATCAAAACGAGTTCAAGAAATAATATATAAATTAGAAGTTATAAAAGATAATATAAATAATAATATTATTGAAGAAAACAATAATATTAAAAATAGTTTTAATATAATGATAGATAAAGATATTTATAATCACATAGAAAGATATTTAGAAGTTGAAGATTATTATCATGCTATTGAAGAAGCTTATAAAATTAATAGGGAAAAATTAAGAGAAGTTGTTGATGATGAAAAAGCAAGTAATGCTTTTAAAGATGAAAATTTTGAAAAAATTTTTGGACATAAACCAAAATCACAAACCGAAAAAGATTTTTTTGATGGGGTTAAACATCTACACATGTCAATACAAATGTTTAGAAATGAAAAAGCACATAATTTAGCTAAAAATTTAGATAAAAATCAAGCTTATCATTATATTGTTTTAGCTAGTTTAGCATATCAATTAATTAATAATAAAAATGAATGAGATTAAAATATTATTTTTAAAAGATTTAAAAAATATTATAAAAGAAAGAATAGAAAAGATTATTAATTATAATAATTTTTCTAAACCAAAAACTTTTGAAAAAGAAATAATAATGTTAAATACTAAAGATTTATTTAGTAAATATTGTATATTTTGCAATAGTTTAATTAATTCTTCATTTAAAAAACAAATTTTTTTATCAAAAGAATTATTAACTAATCCATTGTATCGAAAATATTGCGATAAAATTCAACTAATCAAAACAAAATTAGAAAAATACGAAAATGTAAATCATTTTTTAAGTCAAAATATAGAAAATATATTTATAAAATTTAATAAAACAGATAAATTATTATTAGAATGGTCAATATATCATTTACATTTTGATGAATTTTTATCAGGAATAAAAAATAATAATAGATCAAAGGAATTGTTATTTATATATATTGATCATAATAATGTATATTTTTTAGATATATTAGAACATGATTTTGTTAATAAAAGATTATTAGAAATTATAGATAATAATTGGCCAGAAATATTTGATAAAAATTTTGTAATAGAAAATTATAGTGGAACAGATTTTAGTCCAGAAGAAATAAAAAATTTTAGAAAATATAATATTATATATTTAGATAAAATAAATAATAAAACTATTTACCCCCAATATTTTTATAATATTAATTATTACGATGCTTTTTATGCTAATTTAATTACTTCTTTTAAAGATTTAAAAGAAACTATTATTAATAATTCAGATTATTTTTTACAAAAAATTAAATGTAACAATTGTCATATATCTTTAGATATATACAATAATAGATTAATAATATATGACAAAAATAATATAAAAACTTTAAATATACTAAATGATAAAAATTTATTACAACATATATTAAAAATTAAAAAATATTTAAGTTTGTGTGGTCTTATATATTAGTCCATCCAATCCGTAATCTCTTCAAAACTCCAGCAATCCTTTCTTGACAGGCAAAAGTCTCTTGATTTGTTGGCTGTGGCGAAAGAGGCTGTGGAGGTTGCTGTTGAAGATGGGGAAGATGTGGCTTTGGAGTATGTGAGGAGTTGTGGTGAGTGATATTATGGTAAAGTGATTTTAAGGCTATGATGTATTGGTATTTTCCAAGGTTTTATAAAATGGATTACATTCCACCTTCCAATATAAGAATTTTTATATAGATTATTATTTTCTTTTGAAATTATCAAAAGACTTGAAACATAATATAATTTATAAACTATAATGATATAGCTCTTAGATCTTAATATTAAATGAGTTTTATTTTTAGTATGTAAACTAGTGGGCTTTTGCCAATTATTTTACTTAAAGTCGTTGACTTTAAAAAAATAAAATATAAAATTGTAATTGCCTGAGGGCAAATAAAAAAGTGATGATGTCACAACCAAAACAAAACTTTGCTGTTAAAAGCTTTCCAATTTTAATAGTGCGATTTTTTATTTTTTAATTGTTTAATTTAACCGCTATGGTGTTGATGAATTTTTTTGGAGTTGTTGCTGGTTGAATTAACATATATTAATAATAAATAAAAAAGAGGTTTAAAATGACTGATAGAATGTATGATATGGAAAGGGTTGCTAAGTTGAATAGGCTTATTGATTCTAAATTTTCTATATGTGATAGAATGATAACTTTTCTGTTAACATGTCTTTGCATATTGAGGTGTTTAATCTTGAAAAGAAGATAGCTAGATATTATTTGGATAATTTCGTTGATAATAGGAAGAATTTTTTGATGTTTAAAAATCTGATATCCTATATAAATGCGATAAATATGACAACTAATGATAATGAGCGTATTGATAGGCTGAATAAGCTTGTTGCTGAGTATTGCAGTTAAAATTTATTATAGGAAAGCTAATTAATTTTACTTTCCTATTTTTAGATTATTATTTAATAGTGAGATTGAATTATTTAATTTTATATTTTTTGTTGATATATAAAAATCTATAATTAAAATGCTGTTATATTTTAATTTTATTGAACATTACAGGAGAAAAAATGCCGGTAAATTTAAGGGGTAGAAGCTTTTTAACGTTGAAAGATTTTACTAAAGAAGAAATAATTTATATGTTGAATCTTGCAAGAGATTTGAAAGCTGAAAAAAGAGCTGGAATAGTAAATAAGCCGCTGAATGGCAAAAATATTGTTTTGCTTTTTGAGAAGACTTCAACTAGAACCAGATGTTCATTTGAGGTTGCGGCTATGGATTTGGGTATGGGCGTTACTTTTTTAGGCGCCAATGATAGCCAGATGGGCAAGAAAGAATCTATGGAAGATACTGCAAAGGTTCTTGGCAGGTTCTATGATGGTATTGAATATAGAGGCTATAAACAGGAAACTGTTGAGTTATTGGCTAAACATTCTGGTGTTCCAGTTTGGAACGGCTTGACTGATATTGACCATCCAACTCAAATTCTTGCAGATTTTTTGACTATTCAAGAGCATTGTGCAAAACCTTTAAATAGAATTAAGTTTGTATACGTTGGTGATGGTAGAAACAATATGTGCAATGCGCTTATGATTGGTGCTGCAAAGGTTGGTATGGATTTTGTTGCTTACACTCCAAAGAGTTTGTTTACTGATGCTAAATTGGTAAAGGAAATGGAAGAAGTTGCTAAGGCTAGCGGTGGAAAAATACTTATTACTGATAATATAAATGCTTTGAAAGGTGCTGATATTATTTATACGGATGTATGGGTTTCAATGGGTGAAGAAGACCAATATGAGCAAAGAATTAAAGAGTTGAAAGACTACCAGGTTACTATGGATATGTTGAAAAAAACCGAAAATCCAGATGTATTGTTTATGCACTGTCTTCCTGCATATCACGATTTAGAGACTAAGGTGGGAAAAGAAGTATTTGAAAAGTATGGTTTGAAGGAAATGGAAGTTACTGATGAGGTATTTAGAAGCAAACATTCAATCGTATTTGATGAGGCTGAAAATAGAATGCATACTATTAAGGCTGTAATGTTGGCAACAATAGGCTATTAGTTATGGCGAAGACTAAAATGGTTATCGCGCTTGGAGGCAATGCCCTCCAGGCAAATCCTAAGGATATGACTCCGCAAAGCCAATTGGCTGCCGCAGAGGAAACGGCTAAGACTATAGTAAAGCTATTAAAAGAGGACTATGAATTTGTTTTAACCCATGGAAATGGACCTCAGGTTGGACAAATAATTAAAACCTATGAGGAAGCTCTTAAGGGCAATCCTAATAATGTTAAAATGCCATTATGCGAATGTGGCGCTATGAGTGAAGGCTATATTGGCTATCATTTGCAGAATGCAGTTAATAATGAGCTTAGAAAAATAGGACTTAATAAGACTGCTGCAACAATAATTACGCAAACTATCGTTGATAAAAATGACAAAGCCTTTCAAAATCCTACTAAGCCTATTGGTTCATTTTTTACTGAGGAAGAGGCTAAAAAATTGGAGGCTGAAAATGGCTATGTAATGAAGGAAGACGCTGGAAGGGGCTATAGGAGGGTTGTGCCTTCACCAATTCCAGTTGATATAGTTGAAGCTCCAATTATTAAAAAATTGATGGAGTCTGACTTCTTGCCAATTTCATGCGGCGGCGGCGGTATTCCTATAATAATAGATGAAAATGGCAATATCAAAGGTGTTGAAGCAGTGATAGACAAGGATTTTGCATCCGCTAAAATAGCTGAAATATTGGACGTTGATATGTTTGTTGTTATAACTGCTGTTGATAAGGTCGCTATTAACTTCAATAAGCCAAATCAAAAAGAAATAGACACTATGACTACAAAAGAGGCTGAGAAGTATATTGAAGAAGGTCATTTCGCACCTGGCTCAATGCTGCCGAAGATTCAAGCTGCAATAATGTTTGCGAAGTCAAAGCCTGGTAGAAAGGCTATTATTACTTCTATAAAAAATGCTGAAGCTGCAATTAGAGGCAATGGCGGAACTGTTATAGTTGATTAGTCAATATTTTGTATTATTTTAAAATCCATAGGTATCCGCCTGTGGGTTTTTTATTGAAAATTATAATTCTGATTATATAATTACTGTATCTATTATTTATTTAAATTTAAAATATGAACGGTAAAAATAATAGTTTTACTTCAAATTTTTATTCATTTTTTTGGCATTTTGCTAAAAAATATAAGTTTTATCTGTTTACCTATACATTTTTATTTCTTTTTTTAAGCTATACTTTGAATATGCTGCTTCCTCCGTATATTTTGAAGTATTTTATAAACAATATTTCTGATTTATCTTTGAAAAAAGGCATTTTCTTGATATTTTTAGCCGCCTTTACCAGTGCAAATTTTTTGATTTATTCAATTGGTGCAAGATTTACTTTTAAAAGTATGGATTATATTGCAGAAGATATTAGAAAGTTCTTATTTGAACGACTATTGAAGCAGAGCATAAATTATTTTGATACAAGACAGAGCGGTGAAATTATAAGAAAAGTTAATTTTATTGTTTCCAATATAGAAAGAATATATAGAATGACTCTAATGCTAGTTAGAAATATTATAATTTCATTAATATACATTATAATATTTTGCAGCTACAACCTTATTTTAGGAGCTTTTGTTTTTGCTATGCTGGTTTTATATCAAATTATTGGTTTAAAAATGCTAAAAGTCTATACCGAAAGAAGCGATATTACTAATAATAAAGTAAATAAATTGACAGGTTTTATAAATGATGCTTTTGTCAATATTTCTAATATAAAAATCTTTGCCAATAGCAAAAAGGAAAGAAAAAATATTTTAATAAATGTTGACAATATTATTAGAGCTGAGAAAAATGAATATAGACAGGAAAATCTTATGTTTTTAGTGAGTTTTCTTTTTTCTATTGCAATGTTTGAATGTCCTGTAATTGTGCTGGTTTATCAACTGGTTAAGGGGCAAATAACTTTGGGAAGTTTTATTTTTGGTGCAGAAATTATAAGACATATGTTTGATGTTCCATCATCTACTTTTGAATTTATGCAATCTTTGGGCGCGAGATTAAAGATTTTTGACAGCAATTTATCAGTGATAAGAGATGAAGTAAAAATTAAAGACAAAAACAATGCTAATAATCTTGTTGTGAATAATGGAAAAATTGTGTTTAAGGGGGTAAAGTTCGGCTATGTCAAGTAAAAAAAATGTTCCAGCAAATATTTTTAAATTTTTGTGGTATTTCTCAAAAAAATATAAGTTTAGAATATTTCTTTTATTTTTTATTATGGGTGTCTCAACAATATCCGTGTCATATATTTCGCCCTATACCTTAAAGGTACTTGTGAATTTATATGAATCAAAACAATTAAGCATCCATATTGCAATTGTTCTTGCTGTTATTTATGTTGTGTCTTTAAGTATTGGGCCTTTATTTTTTATATTTAAAAATAAACTTTTTCTAGCATCACAAGATTTGATAAAGAGAGATTTCTTAAACTATACATTTACCTATTTGTTGAACAATGATATAGATTATTTCAACAAAAATTACAGTGGTGATTTAACTTCAAAAATTACTGGATTGCTTAGTGGTTTTGAAGCAATTTTTAGATCTCTTTTAAGCATATCTAAATCGCTATTGTTTTTCCTTGTGGTGTTGGCTATTGTTTTTAATTTTAGCATATATATGGGACTTATTACTATAATTTGGCTAGCTTTATCCTACCTGTCCTTAAAAAAATCAATAGGCATTAGGACTGCTCGTTTTAAAACCAGCAGTGAAGAAAAAAATAAATCAGCCGGAATTATAAATGACTGTATAATGAATATTAGCAATATAAAGTCATTTTCCCATGAAAAAACGGAAATCGCAAATGTTAGAAAACAAAGCTTAAATATTATTAGAAGCAGCGGAAATACAGTTGGCATAACAGCAATTGTTATGTTTATTAGCTATATAATAAAAAATCTTTATTATTTTATAATGCTTTCATTTCTATTTTATTTGTTTAAACAGGGCAGGGCATCTTTGGGTGAATTTGTATTTATGGCGCAGGTAATTATGACATTAACGAGCTTTGTTAGAAGCGGACTAGATAGCATTGTGCAGATAAATCCAGAAATAGCTAAATTCCAAAATTCACTTGATAAAATTTTAATTGAGCCTAAAATCAAGGATAGGGAAAGAGCAGGGACTTTGAGAGTTAAAAATGGTAAAATTGTTCTGAAAAATATAAAATTTTCGTATTGCAAATAAATAGCTTAAAGATAAGCCATTTTATAAAATGATAACGACCTTGGGTTTAGGCTGCTATTTTGACTATTTTTGATTTTTGTAAAAAAATGACTATTTTTAAATTTAATTGCAAATATTCTATATTTAAACTTGACTTTTATAAATATTTTTTTATTTTTATCTCCGTTAATTATTAATGTAATTTGAAATGGCTATCAATATAAATGATTATTATTCTAACAGTGAATGGGAATTAATAAAGAAAGAAAGTGAAAAACACGAAACACCTTTTCTTGTTGTTAATTTAGATATAATTGAAAATAACTATAAGGAAGTTGTTAAAAATTTTCCATTTGCTAAAGTTTATTATGCTGTAAAAGCGAATCCTGCGCCTGAAGCTATAAGACTTCTTAATAGTCTTGGAACTTCCTTTGATGTTGCCTCAAAGTATGAGCTAGATTTAGTTCTTGCAAACGGCGGTACCGTTGATAGGATTAGCTATGGCAATACCATCAAAAAAAGGGAGGATATAAAATATTTCTATGATAAGGGCTGCAGATTCTTTGTTAGCGACAGCGAAGAGGATACTAGAAATATAGCTGAATTCGCACCGGGTTCTGATATTTTTTTCCGTATTTTGCTTGATGGTTCAAAAAGCGCTGATTGGCCTTTGTCCTTTAAGTTTGGAGCTGAACCTGATGTTGTAGAGGACCTTATAAAGCTTTCCAAAGATTTAGGATTAAATCCAAGGGGCGTATCTTTCCATGTTGGTTCTCAACAGAGGGATATTAATACATGGAAGGTTGCACTTTCAACTGTTTCTAGAATTTTTGAAAATATGAAGAACATTGGAATTAATCTAGATTTAATAAATATGGGCGGCGGTTTCCCTGCAAACTATATTACAAAGACAGAGGCTCTAGAAGAGTATTCAAAACAAATAAAATCATTCCTACGCGAATATTTTGGTGAAAATTTGCCAACTATCATTTTAGAACCTGGCAGATCATTATTTGGAAATTCTGGCGTTCTTGTAACTGAGGTTGTTTTGATTGAAAAAAAATCAAAGAAGACTAATGACAGGTGGCTATATATAGACGCTGGTAAATTTAATGGTTTAGTTGAGACTATGGATGAATCAATCCACTATCCGCTATATACTGATGTTAAAGGAAAAGACAGCGAATCTTTCATTATAGCCGGTCCAACATGTGATAGTATGGATGTTATATATGAGAAATTTAGAAATCCTTTGCCAGAAAATATAAAAATTGGCGATAGGATATATTGGATTTCAACTGGAGCCTATACAACAAGCTATTGTTCAGTTTGTTTTAATGGTTTTCCGCCAATACAGGCTTATTTTGTTTCTTCAAAAGAAATTAAATAACTGCTAATTTGATTGTTATATAAAAAGGTTTTATTATTTTAATAAAACCTTTTTTAATTTATTTTCCTAGTTGCGATTCTTCTGTTTTTGGCAGATCAATACCAGATAGAAAATCTTTTACAAGGTCCCTTTTTTGATATGAAGCTCTTGGCCTAGGCATTGCCAATATTTCTGACGGACTTTTTTAAGACATCCATGGTATATTTTTTCTGGTTTCTTCCGTGTTGGCTGCTCAGATGTTTTTTCCTCAGCGTTTGATAGCAACGCTTTCGGAGTTTCAACATCTTGAAGCGTGGAATAATATTCAGAATCATATATCGGACATTTTGGCCTTGGTATTTTTCTCAATTCTTCTAGGTCCACAGCTAGAGATTCTGATATATTGCCTGCCTCTGCAGTTAAAAACGGACTAATTTTATTTGCATCACTCATATTTAATTAAATTCTTTAATAATAAGCTATCAGTATATCGTTATTTTAGATAAAATCAATAGAATTCGTATTAATTTATATTGGAAAAATAATGAAGTATTATATAAACCATGCAGCCATTTAGCTTGTATGTAATAATATATTATTTAATATATATAACTATTTACTTTTTATATTTTCAATATCCATAAGTTTGGCCTTTATGTCCAGCCCAGCAGAATAACCGCCAAGATTGCCGCTTGAATTTATAACCCTATGGCGTGGTATTATTATTGGTATTGGATTTTTTCCATTTGATGTTCCCACTGCACGGCATGCCTTAGGAGAACCTATTGCTTCAGCTATGTCCCTATAGCTGCATGTTTTTCCATATGGTATGTCCAATAGTGCTTTCCACACCTTTTTTTGAAACTCTGTGCCATCTGGTTTTAGCGGAACTGTGAAGTTTTTGCGTTTGCCATCAAAGTATTCGTTTAGCTCATTAATCGCCTGTTTTATAACTTTAGTTTCTTTTTCTTCAATATTTTCTGGAACTTTATCCGTAGAAAAAAATATATGCGTTATAGAGTTGTCATCTGAACCTATAGTCAATTTTCCAATTTTTGTTTTATATGATTTTACATACTTTGGCAAATTATTTTTTTTCATAGTTATAGTTTTTTTAGTTGTTTTTGTATTTTTTAATAAATCTTTAATTTCATTTTCCTTTCCTTCTGCTATATACCACAGATAGAAACTTGCAATTGAGCCATATGGCGAATATAGTTCTCTATATTTTTCAAATATCTTTTTGTCAATTTTTTCATACCCATACAGCCTCTGCAGTCCACGTATTATTGTCAAATCCCCATAGCTCAAAATATCCTTTCTGCCAAGTGAAAATATTAAAAGCATTTCCACTGTCCAGTTTCCAACGCCATATAATTTTAATAGTTCCTTTGTAACTTCAGCATCATCCATAAATTTTAATTTTTCTATATTTAGTTCCTTTGATACTATTTTTTGTGCTGCTCCTCTGATATATTCAACCTTCTTTGTTGACATGCCTACGCTTTTTATTTTATCAAAATCCATATCCAAAACTTTTTCTGGAGTTATTTCATTATCAAATAGTTTTAATAGCCTATTCCATATTGCATCAGCTGCTTTTAATGATATCTGCTGAACTATTATGCTGTTTACAAGGACTGAAAAAAAATCTTCGTTTATATAGTGCGGCAAATAGCCTATTTTTTCAATGGCAGACGCTAAAATTTTATCCCTTGATTTTAAATGATTTAATTCTTCTTCTCCGTACTCAAATTTTGGCATAATTTTTAATTTATTGTTAACTTGCATTTTACAATCAATTTGGTTATTTACAAATAAAATATTTTAATTATTAAATAAAAAAGGATTAGTTTCCTAATCATTTAATATTTTTGATTAATATCCCAACTCTTTTAAAACCTCAGAAAGTCTTTTTAATCTTTCACTTATGATTTCATCATCTCTGCTTAGAACATCTCTGAATAATTGAATATCACCATCAATTTTATCATTATCAGTACAAACCTCAATTGTTAATGGTTTCCCCTGCAGGGCGACACTATCAATTACTGGATTTTTTGGGTTGTATAATTTCTCAAATTTATATGCGTTTGCAAAGTATTTTTTTGTCTCAGCTATTAATATCGCTAAATCTAAAACCCTATGAAGCGGCAGTTCCTCAGACTGTCTAGACCATTTTTCACCGGTATATCTCCAAACCTTAGCCGAAATATCAACCTGGCCCCTATCATTCCACTGCGCTAAACCAAGAGATAGTCCTTTTGCATCTGAATTCTGCGACAGAGTTGCATTTCTTCCGTCTACATGCGAATAGTTCTTGGAAACTATAACCGGCTTATGTTTTAGAGTTACCGGAATATTAAGCTCATTATTTATGTCGTTTACACTATTTTTAATTTTATTTTCCATTTTTCTCCTGTTTAGTAAATTAGTAAAGTAGTAAATTACTAAATAAGTATATCATATAATTTTTCCTATGTCAAGGAAAAAGTTTTGATAAAGTTTTTCTAGTATTTTTTACGCCGAATTCAATGATATGCTGATTTGATTTGATTAGTTTCCTATCGGAGCTGCTTTTTAAAAATACCGGCAAGGTTTTGTCGCACCAGCGGGGCGGCCGCAGGACTTTTTTCGGGAAATGGCAGGGGTTGTGGCTGGCCGTCGGTTCTAGAAATGTGAGGCAGTGTATTTGGTGGGAATGGTGACAAAAAAAGTCCCAAGGCTTTGCCTTGCTATATTTTTTCATTTTTTTTTGAGTTGACCTACCTTTTTATAGGCTGGCTCTTATGGTGAGGTTGTCAGTTAGTGCAGACTCAAAAAAAAATGAAAAAATATAGCTGCGGCCGCCCTTTAGTTCATAAAATCACAGTAATTATTTTAAATATTTTATAATTATATTGACAAAATTTCTATCTTTTGATTAATTTATTATTAATAGTAATAAAAAGGTTAAGCTAATGATATACGTATGTGCCATATGCGGCTATGAATATGATGAAGAAAAGGAAGGTGTAAATTTTGTTGATTTGCCAAATGATTGGACATGTCCTGTCTGCTGTGCTGACCAAGGAGTTTTCTACGTAAAAAAGGCAGATGATGGCGGAATTGAGAATGTCAAGGCAAGTGTTAATGCAAATATGAAGCAGGCAGAGTCTGTTTTTGCTAAATTGCTGCGTGGCGATGATGAGGTTGAAAAATATATGAAATATATCCATACAATCGCCAACGATGGACACTATATTTCTGAAGCTATGAGAACACCGCTTCCTGTAGTTTCTTGGGAGGAAATATTATTCAAAGGCGGACAGTTGGCTGTTAAACCATTGGATAGCTTTGCGGAAGTTGATACAAAGGTTGTCATTGGTAAAAATGCTAAAAAACCTATGGTTTTAGAAAGTCCTATAATAATTTCCCATATGAGCTTTGGCGCATTGTCTAAAGAGGCCAAAATAGCTCTTGCTGTTGGAAGCGGCAGAGCAGACTGCGGATTCTGCTCCGGAGAAGGCGGAATGCTTGAGGAAACCTTTGAAAATGCCTATAAATATATCTTTGAATACGTTCCAAATAAATATAGCGTAACAGATGAAAATTTGCAGCGTGTTGACGCTATTGAAATTAAATTTGGACAGTCTGCAAAGCCTGGTATGGGCGGCCATTTGCCTGGGGCTAAGGTTACTGAAGATATAGCTAAGGCTAGAGGTAAAAAGGTTGGTGAGGATATTTTAAGTCCATCAGCTTTTCCTGATATTTTAAATACTGAAGATTTAATTAATACTGTAAATATGCTTAGGGAAAGGAGTGGCGGAAGACCTATCGGCATTAAGCTGGCTGCAGGCCATATTGAGGCTGATATTGCAATTGCAGTAAGAGCTAACCCTGATTTTATAACGATTGATGGCAGGCCTGGCGGCACTGGTTCCGCGCCTAAATTCCTAAAGGATTCAAGCTCCATACCTACGATTTACGCTCTGCACAGAGCTAGAAAGTGTCTTGACAAACTTGGTGCGAAGGATATTTCTTTAATTTCTACAGGCGGCTATAGAATTTCCAGCGACTTCGCAAAAGCCATTGCAATGGGTGCTGATGCTGTTGCAATTGCCAGTGCTGCCATGATGGCTATCGGTTGCCAGCAATACAGAATCTGCGGAACTGATAAATGTCCAATGGGTATCGCAACTCAGGATCCGGAATTGAGGAAAAGATTCAATATTGAAAAATCCGCAGCTATGGTTGAAAATTATTTGAAGACAAGCCTTGAAGAGATGAAGCATTTCGCAAGGATTTGTGGAAAGGATAAATTAAGCTTGCTTAACGTTAAAGATATTTGTACGACTAGCGAAGAAATTGCAAAGTATACCAATATACAGCACGTCGGTGAAGCTGAGGATTTTTAATCATTTAAAATCATTCCTATAGTATTCGGTTATCTCAATTCCGCACTCATCAAACCTTGAATTAACCTGCCAAGTCTCAACGCCATTTTTTATGGCGTTTTGAATCGCTTTCAAAATCGGATGGTCTTTGTCAATTTTTGGTGCGATAAACCTATCCGCCTCAAACATATAGAAGTTTATCAAAATTGCCTTTTGATGGCTTTCTAGCGTTGTTGACAGCTCATTTACATGCTTTATAAATCTATCAAACGAATTAAATTTTGAAGTTTCCCGAATTTCAATTTTTTCATTCGTCATATAATCTTTCTTTAAAGGCATAATCACGAGCGGAGTTTTAACTTCTATATATGTATTATCAACCAAAAAGTCAAGCTTTGAGTCATCTATAGTCTGTTCCCTTAGAATATTCCCCCTATATTCAATCATATCCTTAAGTTGATTATTTTTTATAAAAAATTCTATAAAACGATTGGCACGGTTTTGATTTATGCCTATCCACTTTTTATTTTTGTCATTTGGACTGTTCAAAGAAATAGCTTCAACTGTATATTTAGTTTTTCTTTCCTTTGAATCGCCGCTATAGGACACAAGACATGGTATATTGTTAAATACAATATTTCCAATACGTCCAGTTGCCGGACAGTGGCAAATTTCAGTTTTTCCATCTACCAACGCCTCAAACAAAAATCGGTTTGTTCGTTTTAATATCAAACCCTCCTGAAGCGGCTTGTCAAATGTATATTTCATTTTTCATTTTTTATAAATATATGATAATTTTTAAACTATTCTATGTTTTTTGCAAGCTGCATTTTGGTTGACAGTTAAAAACTATTTGGTAATAAGAGTTAGTTCTATTGTACTCTAAAAAACAGCTTAATAGAATAAAAAAATTAAGTCTAAGAATAATAAAGTTCAATAATCTGAGGAAACTGGTGTTGAAGAGTTTTGAGTAAAGCTGGCAACCCATTATTCAAAGTAATGGGTTGCTATGTTTATATATTGCATTTTTTTGAAAAATATAGCGTTCTTATTGAATTTAGGATTGCGATGACCGATACGCCTACGTCTGCGAATACTGCTGCCCATATGGAGGCGTATCCAAATGCGCCAAGGAGCAGGACTAGCAGTTTTATACCTATTGCAAATACAATGTTTTGTTTGGCTATCTCTAGGGTTTTTCGTGAGATTTTTATGGCAGTGGAGATTTTTGAAAGTTCATCGCTCATTATTACGATGTCGGCAGCTTCAATTGCTGCGTCGGAACCAATGCCGCCCATGGCTATTCCTATGTCGGCTCTGGCAAGAACTGGTGCGTCGTTTATGCCGTCGCCTACAAAGGCTAGTTTTTCGTTTGGTGATTGCCTGTTTAATAACTCTTCTATTTTTTCAACTTTGTTTGCTGGCAGGAGTTCGCTGCATACGTTGGTTATGCCGACTTTTTTAGCTATGTCGTTGGCTATTTCCCGTTTGTCGCCGGTGAGCATAACGATTTTTTTGATGCCAAGTTGATTTAGCATTTTAATGGCGCGGAAGCTATCTTCTTTTATTTCGTCGGCTATTACTAGGTGTCCGGCATATTTTCCGTCTATGGCAGTGTATACTATTGTGCCAATCTCGCCTATATCATCAGGAATAATGCCAATTTTTTCCATTAGTTTTAGATTTCCGATATATACTTTTTTGTTGTTTATTGTTGCTTCTACGCCAAAGCCTTGCAATTCTCTTATGTCTTTAATTTTTTTAAGTTCAATTTCCTTGCCATATTCCTTTTTTATTGATTCCGCGATTGGGTGGTGCGAGTAGCCTTCTGCGTAGGCTGTTGTTTCAAGCAGTTCTTTTTCTGATATTTCAATTGGATGAATTGAAATTACCTTAAAGTTTCCATGGGTTATTGTGCCGGTTTTGTCAAATACAAAGTATTTGGTTCTGGCTAGTGCCTCTAGGTAGTTGCTGCCTTTGATTAGTATGCCGCATTTTGAGGCTGCGCCTAGTCCGCCGAAAAAGCTGAGCGGTATTGAAATAACAAGAGCGCATGGGCAGGATATAACTAGAAATACTATGGCTCTGTAGACCCATGTGCTAAAGGTTTCGCCTGGAACCAATAGGGGAGGGATGATTGCGAGCATGGCTGCTATAGCAACTACTGAAGGTGTGTAATACCTTGCAAATCTTGTTATAAAATTTTCAATGTTGGCTTTTTTTGTTGTTGCGTTTTCAACTAGGTCTAGAATTTTTGATACTGTTGACTCTGAAAATTCTTTGCTAACCTTTATTTTTAAAACACTGGATAGGTTGATGCATCCGCTTGTTACTTCGTCGTTAACTTCTATGTCGCGTGGCATTGATTCTCCGGTTAATGCTGATGTGTCAACACTGGATGCACCATTGATAACAATACCGTCAAGCGGTATTTTTTCTCCAGGTTTTACTATAATAATATCGCCTATCGCAACCTCTTCTGGGCTAACTTTTTCAATTTTTCCATAAGGCAACTCTCTCAAATAATTTTTCTGCAAAAAACAATTTGTGCGAAAAAGACAAGTAACTTTAAAAATTTGATTAGAGACAGTATGCTTATACGGCTCGTTAATCAAATTTTTAAAGTTGCGCAGTATTTTGAAGTAGAAATTGGAATTTTGCAGAATAATATATTGAATTTTTAATACTAACACTGGTATTGAAAAATTTTTAAATTTTTGAGAGGGTTGTCTTGTATGTTCTATATTCGCATAGTCGGGTCGTATGTCCATAAGGGCGGCGATTGACTTTCTTGATCTGTTTACGGCGTAGCTCTGGAAGAATTCGCCTACCTGATAAAAAAGCATAACCGCTATTGCTTCTGCGTAATCTCCAAGACCAAATGCGCCAAATGTTGCAATTGTCATTAGAAAATTTTCATCAAAAACCTGTCCGCCTGTTATGTTTCTGAAGGATTTTAGAAGAATATCATATCCGACAATTAAATAGGCTGCTATAAATAGCGATAGTCTAAAATATCCTGAGATTGGCAGTATTAGGGCCAATGCAAAAATTATTCCTGAGATTATTATTCTACAGAGGAGTTTTTTTAGTTTTTTTGTCATGTTTTATTGGAAGTTGATTAATCAATAAAATTTGCGTCTGGCGCAACTTTTTTTATAATTTTTTTAGATTGTTCCAAGACTTTTTCAAACAGTTCATCTGGTGCTTCTAGCACTAATTTTTGGGTCATGAAGCTAACAGAAACATTTTTTACGCCCTCTATTTCTTTAATTTTTTCCTCTATTTTTGCAGCGCAGTTTGCGCAATCCAGGTCTTCTAATTTGAATATTTTTTTCATAGAAACGATTAAACATTTAAATATATGTTTAATTGTAATTTAGTATTTTTTATTTGTCAATACATAAAGTAAAAAATTGAAAATATTTTTTATATGTCATCTTGATTTTATCAGATAAATATGATATTATTCTAATATATCAATTAATTTTTTTATTTTTATTATTATATGTTGGATATTATAGGCGATACCAGTGAGTTATCAACTAGAAGACAAGTGGCTCATTTAAATTCTATAATTTCTGCTGTTTTGCCGCTTGACTATCCAATAATAGTTTTAAATGGTGGACACGTAGCCATCAATACTGATACCCATGGTGACTTTTTTCTCTATTGAGTTCATTAGTTGAGTGCGGGGCTGTTATTATAAGCGAAAATGATTTTATGTACTATGATACGCTTAATAATTCATATTTAACACAGGAAGAATTTGATGAACTGAATATTGACGCTGATGCTGAACACAGCGGGTTCTGCGTATTTCCAAAACCATATCCAAATCCTAAGTTTAAAGCAAAATATTACCATCTTGGTGATATTGGGGATAGGGGTCCGGAAAATGTTATGTCTTTTGCATTTTTGTATAATTTGCTTGAAAGATATGAGAAGGAACGCGGAGTTGGAAAATTCCCTGTATATTTGACACTTGGAAACCATGAAAGCAAGGATTGTGGATTTGGAGCTGGAGCTAATGGCGCAAAGTCGCACCCTTTATATCTTCCAATATTAACGAAAATGATTTTTAAAAATTATATAAAGACTGGTTATGTTTTGGGGCGGCTGACTGTACAATTGCACTATGGCATGCGCGTTATTTGACAGAAAGTCTCCCAGCAATTTTTAAAGACCTAAAAGATTTATTTGATAGTGAATATACAGCCCAATATAATTCCTATTCAAGTAGCAATGCGAGACTTATAAGAAGTATAAAAAGTGAATTTTCTGCAGTGAATATTTCTCTATATAATAAACTAAATTCATTTTTTAGAAAGAATGAGCTGTCTATAGAAAATATACTGAAAACATTTTCAGCGGCTGAATTGGCTAATTTGAAAATAATATTGGGTGATGGAATGCTTAAAAGCAACATTGATGAGTATGGAAATTTAATTCCTGGATTTACAATAACTGATTCTATAGCGATTAGTACTACTGAATCAGGTTCTGAAAAGCTTTTTTTAAATTCTCCTTCGGTATGTGGCAATATAAATCCACTTTTCTGGTGCGACGAAAAATGTCTTGGAGATCCAGTAATAGAACAGGCTGTTGGACATGATACCCATGAAATGAAGCTTTCAAGAAAAGAAGCTTTTGGTAAAAAAATAGTTGATTTTGATATTACAAGAAGCTGTGGATTTTATTCGTTTGTTGCTAATAATAAATATGCGGGACGCAGTCTGTCCTCAACCTTCTATTATGAATTAGGCATGTATGGTAATTTTGACCCTTCAGAACTTTCAACATATACCGCATATACACTTTTTAGGGAAATGCCTGATTCTAAAGATATGCTGCCATCTGTGGATAAAAGAAAGAATTGCTTTTTTAGAAATAGAATTGGTTTGGATGGCGTTAGGAATATTAGAAGAAGATTTGAAAATATTGCAACAGCCTATAGTTCTTCAGAAATTGAAAGAATAATAATTGAATATAATAATAGGGAAAAAATACTAAATGATGATGGCGAACAACAATATGCCGTATGTTCTTTATGTACTCCAAAGCTATTTGACGGTATTGATTGCAATGAATTAAGTACTAATGCTATAGATAAGGAGGAGAAGAGTTTAGATGGCGTTGCTATGTCCTGCACTCTAGCGTCCATAGAATCTTTAAAACCGATATTAATTAGACGTCATATTGATTTTGCTGCGGTAGGCGAGAAATTGGAGAGAATTTTTAATATTGCATATGGAAGTATATTAAGGGAAAATTTATACAGAAATAATGGAAAGGATATGGAAAAAACGATTGATTGTGCTGAGGTTGGCATTTTAAAAATAAAAAGGTGTATTAACTTAGCTGCAGTTAAATTTGAGAAAATGGCTCCCGAGGTATTTGATACAATATTAAAGGTATGCGAAGATGTATATGGCAAATATAATATAGACCATAGATTGCCATATAATGAGAAGGCTATCATGGTTTCTATGGCTAATATCACAGTAACAGACTATATGGAAAACCTTGCTAGAATTATTGATAATAGCAGACCTGAAAATATTGATAAAACTATTGATAAAATAATAAATAGTGGAATTGCTATATTGGAGGATAATACTGATGTTAAATATATTCCAAATGTTTCATTAAATAATAGACATGGATGTATGGCTATGTAAAACTATTATTTTGGGCATTTTATATTTAAAATATCATCAATTGATTTATGAACCAACTCTGCCTCCTCTGTATTTGATATTCTATAGTAAATTTCCTTTCCTATTCTTTTGCTATCAATTAGTCCGGATTGCTTTAATAGTTTCAAATGGTGCGATACTGCAGGTGCGCTCATATTGACGGCGATAGCAATATTATTAACGCATAGTTCGCAGTGGCATAGCAGCCACAGTATTCTAAGCCGTGATGGATCGCTTATTAACTGAAAAGTTTCTGAAGCTCTTTCAAAAGATTTTTCACATGGCATATTATTTATCATCTCGTTTGCATTTAAATCATGCTCATGTAATTTTCTACACTTTGAACAGTTTTTGTCCATTATATAATTTATTAATATTATGATTCTATATATAGAATATATTGTTCTGAAAATTTGTCAATGTATTTGGAAAATTATTTGTATGTATGATATAATGATATTTATATTAAAAATAGCTTAATATTGATGCTATAGATATATCTGATATGACAGATTTAAAAAAGAACTATTTAACAAGAGTATCTGATGATATTGAATTCGCAAAGATGGTTAATGACAGAATCGCTGGCTTAATAGATAGAAGACAAAGTGATGTTGAAGAAGAATTTGTATGTTCTTCCACACCTGATTTTTTTGATACTGCTCCGCATCTTTTGGATAATGATAGCGAAATAGAACCTAAATATTTAGGAGGAACCATAGAACGAGGTAAAACCGCCCAATCCAATACTGAACTTTCTGAAATAAGTCGTAAATCCGATGGGCGATATTAATAATTAATGAGTATTAAAACATTATTTTGTTGAAATTTATAAAATATTGTTTAGTCTTTAATTACTAGATAATGCCGAAATAGCTCAGTTGGTAGAGCAACTGATTCGTAATCAGTAGGTCGGCGGTTCAAATCCGCCTTTCGGCACCATCTGGAACATATAGTTATTATTTGTATTCTAAAACAACAGTCAAAATATCATCATAGTAATAATTTCTTATTCTATTCCCATTTTCATCAAAGCTGGCTTCACCATCTGGATTTTTTAATTTTGGACGTTTGTAGGCTGTATATGTTGTTATAAATAGTTCATTTTTTAGGTTATATTTATCCCCTTTTTTTACAACAATAAATAGTTTATTGTCCTTTGAATATATGTCTAAAATATCACCGTGGTTTGTTAATTGCCCAAGACTATATACATTGTTGCATATATTGTCCTTACAGTCTTTATTATAATATTCAATATATCTGCATTTATTTCTGCACCAGCTTTTTTCCTTTAATACATATGTTTCGTATCCAATTTTTACATCGCTTTTTATGTTTTTTGGAAGTCTACTTTTCCAAATAAGCCACGATATTGAAAATGTAATAAAAAGTGCCAGAGATACTGCAATTGTGATTATCAATAAATATAAAGTCCATTTTAATATAGAATTGGTATTTTTTTTGATTTCTTCATTTGTACTGTTCATTTTTTACCTATATCTTTATTAATGTGGTATTTTTGAGATTATTAATCCAATTATTGCTGATAGTATTATTGCAAAAAAAGTGCTGGCTGAATATACTATAAGAGCTACAAATCTTGATCTGTTATCGGTATTGTTTTTATAATATAGAGAATAGGAATATACTATTGGAATAGCAAACAACAAAATATATACTATATTTAAAATTGTTGAGTAGCCAGAGTTAAAATATGATGTAAATAGGTCATAATATATTGAATTTCTTATTTCTGAGCTATAGTTTGAATATTTTTTCATTATATAGCTATAGCAGTAGTTGTTAAATAAGGTTGATACTATAGCTTCAACAAAAATAATGAATATACCTATTAAAAAATATTTGTGGATACCTATTTCATTTTTAATTTTAATTTTTCCCATAAAGCATTTATTTATTGCTAATATTAGATAGATATTGAAATAATGCCTCTCCTGTTTTTGAACTAAACTCTTTTAGTTTCTCTTCGTCATTTGCCCAGTCATCAGTGCCATCATATTTGTATTCTCCGATCTTGCTATCGTTAAATACATTTAAAAGTTCTTTTAATGCCCTGTTGTTTTTATTGTTTTTTAAGTAGCTGTCAACATCAATTTGATACTTTGAATTAATATTTTTTGCTGTATATTCTACTGATTTTGCAAAGTCCTTTGCATATGCTTCTGCACGCTCAATCTGTACGCTATAGTCATTTTCTCCGCTGCCATGCAGAATCCATGGTTTTATATCCAAATTAAAGTGTTCCAGCGGTTTATATATTGATGATGCGTGGTATATTCTTCCAGTATTTTCAGAATTGAGAACAAGATTGTTTAGGTGGTCTATAACAGCAACTTTACGTCCGTCAGTTGATACAATAATTTTATTTAGATTAAACTCATTGCCAAGATTATATATCATATTTTCCTTTAGATTCAAAAGAACCTTTATTATAAATTTTTGCTTGTTATTGTCTGCAATATTGGTTTTAGAAAAACTATTATTCATAAACAATAAAACAAAACTAAATACTATTGTATTAATTAGTTTTAATATTGATTTTTTATCTGTCTTAGTCATAGTCTACTCACTTTTCCCCTTTAATTTACATTCTTCTTTTGATAAAATAAACAAAATATCGTTTATATTTTTTGTTGATAACCTCTGCAAATGCTGCCGCAGCATGGGCTTTTGTT
The DNA here is from genome assembly GCA_944391025.1 of uncultured Rickettsiales bacterium. GTDB lineage: Bacteria > Pseudomonadota > Alphaproteobacteria > Rickettsiales > UBA1997 > CALXSC01. The sequence continues at coordinate 2,860 of CALXSC010000007.1, read as the reverse complement.
TCCAAAAAATATTTTCCCTTGTTGTAATTTCATCAAAGCTTAATCCGTTTTGCAGTTGAAATTTATAGAGCTGCAACTTTATAAAGTAGCTGATTATGCTTCGTATTATAACAACTGGAAAAACTCCTTCCGAATACAGATTGTATAATTCCCTATAGGCTTTGTCTATATTCAATGATGCAAAATCATTTATAAAGGCATTTATATCTGCCTCTGAATTATCCTGAATACAAGCCTTCACGTCATCTATCGTTAAATTTTTATCAGTATCCTTATATATTATTAGTTTATCTAACTCGCTCAGTATTATTAGTCTATCGCCGCCAAAACTTTCCGTCAGATATCTTACCACATCACTATTATATTTAAAACCTTCTTTCTTTAGCTTTAGATTTACAATCTGCATTATTGAATTTACATCATCTTTATAGCATGGCAGACTTGCAAAATATTGGTTATATTCAGCAAACTTTTTTAAGGCTGATTTACTGTCAAGGTCATCGGAAGTAACTACTATAAAATTATCTGTATTCTGCGGTTTTGAGAATATAGGTTCTAATATTTTTGATAATGAATTTTCCGCATCCTCAACTAAAATTACTTTCTTATCTCCGCCAAATAACGATATTGAATTATATTCATCATTAATAATTGTTGGTTTGTCTTTTAGGATTGCCGATGTTAATGAAATTAACGACAGGCTATTTTTATAGTCAGGTAGAACTTTTTGCAGAATTTCATTCTTTCTTATGGAAACCAAGCCAGTATCAGGACCGTATATTAGAACACCCCTAAGGGTATTGTCAAAGGTTTTGATAAATTCGTCTACTCTGTTCGCCTGTATTTTCATTAGATAAAAAATTTAAAATAACTAAAAATAATATAAACCATTTTTTTTATTTTTCAATTAATTAAATTTTTACCTTAAAAATTTAAAAATTAATTTCTTAAATACACAAAAATTTTTATGATTTTTTTAAAAATAAGGTATTCAATATAATATTTTCAATATTTTAATCTGATTTATCTTGTATTTTTTTATGTTAAAAAATTACTATTTTTTTCCTTGACTTTCCATAAAATTAATATTAAAACCATAATATACCATAAAATACCATGAAATGTATTTTATAGCAATAAAGAAAGGAAATTAGAAGTATGGCGTTGTTTTTATCAACATTTGAAAACAAAGTAGACACTAAGGGAAGAGTGTCAGTGCCATCTCAGTTTCGTTCTATGTTGCATGGTCAGGATTTTTCTGGAATAGTGTTGTATGAATCATCTATAAATGATTGCATAGAGGGTTGCAGTATAGAGAGAATACAGAAACTAAGTGAAGCAATTGACGATTTAGATCCTAGCTCCAGAGAAAGAGATGCTTTTGCTGCTGTAATTTTGGGTGGAGCTGCACAATTGCCATTTGATACTGACGGCAGAGTTGTTTTGCCTAAGAATCTAATGGAATCTGCAGGAATAAAAGACAAGGCAGTGTTTATTGGAAAGGGTCAAACATTTGAGGTATGGGAGCCTAAAAGGTTTGAAGAGTATACTAAAAAAGCTCGTGAGCAGATTAAAAATACTCCATTTTCAATCAAAAAAGTATCTCAACAACAATAAAAGGGCGGTTTAAAATTTGGGAAAGGTAAAAGATGATATTTTGGGAAGATGGGAGAATTGGTTAGTATTTTGGGAATACACAAAAAACAAAGGGCGGTTTTAAAAAGTTGGATGGTTAAGGGAGATATAAAAAAGGGCGGTAAAACAAATTTGGGAGAATTAGTTAGTATTTTGGGAGATTTCTAACTTAGCTTTACCGCTGATAATATTATTAAATGATATTAAAAAAAAGTCAAGTATAAAAAATGAATAATTTGCAAAATCATGTGCCAGTAATGTTAAAAGAAGTTCTTGACTATTTGAAACCAAAGGACGAAGAGGTTTTTATAGACTGTACTTTCGGAGCTGGCGGATACACAAAAGGTATCCTTGAGGTAGCAAATTGCAAAGTAATAGCGATGGATAGAGATCCATCCGTAAAACAATTCGCAGATAAAATTAAGGTTGAATTTAATGAAAGATTTGAATTTTATAATCTAAAATATAGTGATGTAGAAAATATTTTACACGGAAAACAGGTAGATGGAATAGTATTGGATATTGGCGTTTCTTCCATGCAGATAGATAATGCAGACAGGGGATTTTCTTTTCAAAAGGATTCAAGGCTGGATATGAGAATGGGAAATGACAAACTTTCCGCCTATGAAATAATAAACAATACAGAAGAAAAGGAGCTTGCCAATATAATCTACAACTATGGCGACGAGGTAAAGAGCCGCCACATAGCAAAAAGAATAGCGGAACAGCGAAAAATAAAACCAATAGAAACTACATTTGAGCTTGCGGATATAGTTAGATACTTTTACAAAGGCAAAGAAGGAAAAATAGATCCTGCAACAAAGACTTTTCAAGCAATAAGAATTGCTGTTAACGACGAATTAAACGAATTAAAAAAGATATTGGAACTATCTAAAAAAATATTAAAGAAAGACGGAAGGCTTGTTGTTGTAACATTCCATTCTCTTGAGGACAAAATCGTAAAAGATTTTGTAAAAGCAGAAACAAACAAGGGAGAAAAAAAGGATAAATACTCTAAAAACAATAGGGAGGCTAATTTTGAATTATTAACAAATAAAGCCGTATCACCAAGCGAAGCTGAAGTAAAGAAAAACGTAAGAGCTAGGTCGGCAAAATTGAGGGCTTTAAAGAAATGTTAAAATTTAGAAATTTTTTAAATGTATTGCAGAATATGCTGTTGATTGTTTTAATAGTCGCCACAGCATCAATGTTCTATATTAGATAT
>CALXSC010000006.1 GCA_944391025.1 uncultured Rickettsiales bacterium | reverse complement strand
ATAGTTATAAGTCCATAGCCGGTATATGGTGCCGTGATTGACATTTCTATATTATCCCCAGAATTATACTCGCTCCTGTCAAGAACCAACTTTAACTCTGCATTTTTATCTATGGAAAAAGTATTGTTGCTTTCTCCTGCGACCGTGTAATTTACTACAGCCAATTCATTTTCTCTATCGTCAACTATTGTAATTTGCATATCTCCAACTATATCCGTTGGCAGACTATAGTTTGTAGTATCCTTTGATATTGCAAACCAATCAGTCCTGATATCTTTGTACATCTTTTCTTTCTGATATCTCAATCTGCCGCTTGATTCTTGAGTTAGAATTGATTCATATGATATTTTCTGAACCTTTAATTTTAAATTATTAACATTAATCTGTTCAAGTTTTTGGTTTATAGCTATTAGATTTATTGTATGCTGAGTATCCTTTTTAATATATTTTAGATTTGAGTCTGTTTTATAGCCAATTACATAATCCAGCGGAGATATTAGCAGGCTTTTTGCTGAAACTACGCTTCTTCCGCCATCCGGCTCAAAACCTTCTGCTGCAAATAATAGGCTATAGGTGCCGGCCGTATATTTTGACAGATCTATATCAAATTTTACGATTCCGCTGTTGTCTGTTTCTTCCTGCGGTCTTTCCTCAACTATTTGCTGCGTTTTAAATAGATTTTCTTTCCATAGGTCAGTAAATCTATAGTTTTTATATTTTGAAAATGAGAACTTTATAGGTTTAACCGTTACTGTAGTTTTGATTATCCTGTTTTGGGCAGGTGCGCCAAATAAATTTTCCAATCTAACCTCGCCCTTTAGTGATTTTTCATTATACCATCCATCCCTTGTTGCATTATCAAAGTTTATGAATATTTTCATTCTGTCCGGTTGAAATTCCTCAAGTTTAAAATCCTTTGATGTCAAATATCTGAAGACTTTATTGTTATTTTTTTCTTGGATGTGTAGGTAAATTGTATAAATACCAGTAGGCATAGTTGGCTTAGTTTCAAATGAGAGATCAAACAGTGATGAACTATTTTTTACTATTTTCCTATATATTTCCTTACCTGAAACGTCATTTATTGAGATTTTTAAGGGCAGTTCACTTATAATATTTTCCAGATTGCTATCTTTTAAAATAAAACCGATATCCACCGTTTCCCCTGGTCTGTATAGATCTCTATCGGTAAAGATATAGCTTTTTATATTTGAATTTTCGTCCTTATATGAATATATTCCGCCTACATCAAACCTTGAGTAGTTTAATTCCCTATCGGCTTTTGAATATGGTATAAATGATAGGTCGCCTGAACTATATACAACATAGGCTACTGGCTCTTTTTCCTTTTTATATTCGGCCAATGATGGAAATAATATATACCCCTCGCCATTTGTATATCTAGTCATTATAGGCACGCCATTTTTTCCAATTATCTCAACCCTTGCGCCAGCTATTGGATTGCCGCTTTCCAATGAAGAAATAAATATATTTTTCCTAGAATCAGCATCTGTTTTTATCATTATACCTATGTCCGTAACAATAATCATACGCCTATCACCGTCACCAAATACACGCTTTTTTACAGGGTCATAGCCATTAACCTTAACTATAAAAATACCTTTTTTAGATTTGAAATACTTATCAAGATTAATGGAGGAATAGCTTGACTTGGCGGGATTCGTATTATTTACGTTTAATACCTCATAGAATTTTTCTGAAATATTATCCTCATTAAATGAATAGGGGTTATTAAAATATGCAGATTTAAAATCACCGCTTGTTTGGGTAATCAAATGATTTATTGAATCGTCACTTAACCTATTAATTTCAACCTTTAATCCATCATATCCCCTTGACATAAAAGTTAGATTCTTATCAGTATTTGCATTTACTATTGCGCCATCAAATATAACCTGCACTTCCTTTGTAAATGCCGGAGCCCGATTAACCCTTATATCACTGTCGTTCAGTACAAAACCATCCTGCGATATTAGCTGGTTATTGAGCGATACTAGGACACACCTATTTGAATAATCTCCAACATTTATTTTTAATGTAATAATTTTTGAAAATTTTGCATTCGTTGTCATATTTTTAAATTCAAGCGGTCTTGCAACCTCTTTTAATTTCTTTAAATTTCCCGAATAGCAGCTGCCACCAACAGAGGATTGCACGTTTATACTATTTAAAACATCACTTACATTTACAGGTCTTGTAAATGACAGCAATAATATTTGTTCCTCTTCCTGTTTTTCAGAGTTGAATACCGTTGTGGTCTTTACGGAATTTAATTTAAAATAGTCCTTTGAGCTTGGTATTCTAATTCTATCTTTTATCTCATCTTTTTTAATTCTATAGGATAGATTTATATAATTTTCCTCTTCTTTTATATATATTGGTTCTGAATCAAGATATAGCTCGGTTCTATTTTTATTCGTCCTTAATGTAAATTTTATTTTGTCTCCATTTGTTGAGGCAAGCGATACATTTTTTTCAACATCCTTTAAATCAAACGGATATGGAAAAACTAAAGTTGCAACAGCTTTTCTTTCCTTAATATCCATTGGATTTTCATAGAATTCAAATGTTGAAATATATGGTCTATTTACTGGCGTCCTAAATGAATATTCTAATCTTCTAAGCTTTTTGAAATTTTCTATTTTTTTATTGAACGATATTGTATATTCAGTATCAGCCTTCCATTGTTCCTTTGGTGCAAATTTTAAATAGGTTGGCGATAGAAAAATAAACTCACCATCAATTGATGGAGATATTTTTATACCATCCTTAAAATTCTTTTCAACAACGTTAAGATTTACTACTGGACTGTTAAAGTCAATAAATATATTTGGTATATAATTCTCGCTATAGAAGCTATCTGGCAATTCTATATCTGCCCTAATGGCCTCCCTATCACGTTTTTCATCAAGACGCTTCTTGTATCTGATTCCTTCAAATGTTCCTGCAGCTATTGCAGCTATCGCTATTGATATTATTATTACTTTTTTTACGGAAAAGAAAGATTTTAATTTATTTTTAATATTGGAAAAGTTCATTTATAATATATATTTTATATTTGAAATAAATATTAAATTTTTAAATAAATTTTTCAAGCTATTTGAACATATAATCAAAAATAAAAATAGCGATTTTTACACCGCTATTTTTTCAATTATTTTTCTTCCTTTTTCTCACTGTCCCTTTCTTTCATTTGATCCCAAAGAGGACTCATATTCCTTAAATATTTAACCTCTTCCTTTAATCTTTTTGCGTAATATTTAACTTCCTCTTTATTTGTAAACCTTCCAAAACCAATTCTTAATGAAGAGTGGGCTAGTTCCGGATCACCACCTAGGGCCTCTATTACATATGAAGGACGCAGGTCATCAGAGGTGCAGGCAGAACCAGAAGAAACTCCAACTTCTTTAATTCTAATCATCATTGATTCGCCCTCAATGCCAGCAAAACTATAGTTCGCACAACCATACCACCTATGTTCCTTGCTTCCATTTAGATAGCATTTTTCAATTTTCATCATTTCATTATAGAAATAATCAAATAATTCCTTTACATTTTTTGCATCCTTTTCCATTTCTTTCTTAGCTATTTTAGCAGCTTCGCCAATACCTACAACCAATGGAACCGGTAGAGTGCCAGAACGTAATTTTCTTTCTTGTCCGCCACCGCTAAACAATGGTTCAACCTTGATTTTATCTCTTATATATAAAGCTCCAACGCCCTTAGGCCCATATATTTTATGGCCTGAAATACTCATTAGATCAATATTCATATCATCTACATCCAAAGGTATTTTTCCATAGGCCTGGGCACAGTCCGTATGAAAAATAACCCCCTTTTCTTTACAAATTTGTCCAATTTCTTTTAATGGTTGAATCACGCCAATTTCATTATTTACACCCATAACAGATACCAAAATGGTTTTATCCGTTATAGCATTTTTCAAATCATCCAATGAGATTAGTCCATCGTGTTGAACCGGCAAAAATGTAACTTCAAATCCTTCTTTTTTAAGGCTCTTTACACTTTCTAAAACGCATTTATGTTCCGTAACAACAGATATTACATGGTTTTTTTCCGGAGTTCTATTAGCCCTTGCCACGCCCTTAATAGCTAAATTATTAGACTCCGTAGCGCCAGATGTAAATATTATATTCTCAGGTTTTGCATTTATAACATCAGCAACCTGTTTTCTGGCCTTCTTAACAGCATCCGCAGCTTTCCAGCCAAAACAATGGCTTGACGAGTGGCAATTTCCATATTCTTCCATCATATATGGATACATTGCGTCAAATACTCTTTTATCCATTGGCGTAGTTGCCTGATAGTCTAAATATATTGGTAATGTGTATGGTTTCATATATTATTTGTAATTCTTCTTAAATAGAATATAGGAACTATTTTGATTAAAATCAAGAAGGAAAATTATTTAAATAATTAATGGCAGCTGTGGCAAGGGCGGGGCGGCCGCAGGACTTTTTCTTTTAAAGATATGGAAAATCATATGGACTAATAGCTATAGAAAAGCGAAATGGTTTGATTGTTGATGACAGTAGAGAAAAAAGTCCCAAGGCCTTAAGCCTTGCCCTCTATTTTTTTATTTTTTGAAGTCCGCCAAAGCCGACAATTCTAAATATTTGAGTTAGACTTAATTATGCTGGTCAACTTCAAAAAATAAAAAAATAGAGGGATGCGGCCGCCCCTCAGGTCGTATAATCTTACCCCATATTAAATCACCAAACATTTTTATTGATTTAATTTTTTTGAACCTGTATTGTATTTTTAGGACAATTTTTACTAAAACTAATGGCTAAATTTGACGATTATTTTATAAAAAATCCACCAGTTTTTAAAATTGGTGCGACCAAGGAAAGCGATTTACCAATAAACGATATAGAAGAAGTGGCATTTATAGGCCGTTCAAACGTTGGAAAATCAAGTTTAATAAACGCTATAACCAACTCAAAAATAGCCATAGTTTCAAAAACTCCTGGCAGAACGAAACAGGTTAACTTTTTCCAAGTTGGAGACAGGCTAACCATAGTTGACATGCCGGGCTATGGCTATGCAAAGGCCAGCAAGCACGAAGTCCAAAACTGGAACGAACTAATTTTTAAATATCTTTTAAGCAGACGAAATCTAAAACGCGTATTTTTGCTCATAGACAGCCGCCATTCCATAAAAGAAAACGATGAAGAAATGATGGATATTTTAGATTCAAGCGGAATTTTATACCAAATAATTTTGACAAAAATTGATGAAATAAATCCCAAAGAGCTTGAGCTAAAAATGAAGAGCGTAGATGATATATTTAAAAAACATCCCGCCCTATTCGCAGAAGCTCTTTTTGCAAGCAGCAGGGAGAACTTAGGCATTAGCCAAATTCGTGAAGTAATATATGATTTAATTGTTAAAAAATAAATAAAAAGTAACCCACCAGCTTAGCTGGTGGTTCTTCTTGCATACTAAAACCCCCAGTTAGACTGGGGGTTTTAGATTACAAAAAACACCTTGAAAAATCAAGGTGCCGGAGTTCCAAGTGAGTAAAATATACATAATGTCTTTAAATATTAATTTACCCGTGGATTTGATTAATAATAGAATATAAATTTTAATTGTCAAACAAAAAATTTATTTTTTTACAACTTTTTGGTGACGTAATAAATATTTGAATTATATAGCGTCATTAAATATTTTACTAATTTTTATTTAAAAAAATTAAACTTTATGGTGTATAAAATTCTATTTTTTTCTGTTTAACCAGTTCCAGGTGTGCAAAATATGGTTTTTTACGTCCTTGAACTCAATATTCCAACCAAGATATTCCCTTGCGAGTTTGTTATCGCATACTAGGGCTTCTGGGTCGCCATTTCTTCGTTCTACTATTTTATATTTGATTTTGCCTCCTACGACTTCTTCTGACTTCTTTATGATTTCAAGCACCGTAAATCCGCTTCCGCTTCCTAGGTTTATTTTCTTTGATTGATTTGTGGATATCATCTTCTCTAGGGCTAGAATATGGGCTCTTGCCAGGTCGTTCACATGCACATAATCCCTTATGCAGGTTCCGTCCCTGGTATTCCAATCTCCTCCAAAAACCTTAACCTCTTCACCGTTCATGTATTTTTCTAATACTATTGGTATTAGGTGGTTTGATGGTTCGTGGGTTTCGCCTAGCTCGCTGTCGGGGTCGCCTCCTGAGGCGTTGAAATATCTAAGGGCCGTATAGTTTAATCCGTAGGCTCTGTGAAAATCCTCAAGCATTTTTTCAACTATTAATTTTGTTTCACCATATGGGTTTATTGGGTTTTGCGGAGTGTTTTCGTCTATAATGTTTGTATCGGGCATGCCGTAGGTTGCTGATGTTGATGAAAATATTATGTTGTTAATTTTACAGTCCAACATTGCCTTTAGTAGGTTCAGGGTTGCTACAACATTATTGTCGTAATACTTGTATGGGTTAACAACGCTTTCGCCTACCTCTATTGATGCTGCAAAGTGTATAACTGCTATTGGATTGTATTTTTTAAATGTTTTTACGAGCAGGCCATAGTCATGAAGATTGCCCTCAACAAGGTCTCCCCATTTTACAAAATCTCTTCGTCCAGTTGATAGATTGTCAAAAACTACTGGATTATATCCGTTTTGTTTTGCGATTTTGCAAAAGTGCGAACCTATATATCCTGCGCCGCCTGTAACCAATATTGTTTTCATTAAATACTCTACCTATTATTTTATGTGTAATTTTTATAGTATGTATAATGTTTTTAATTTTTCAATCATTTCCTGATTTATTTTTTAATTTACTTGTATTTTTTAAAGAAATGTTTTAAATATTTTTGTTAGTAGTAGAAAAATCAAATGAAATGAAAATGACAGAATTTAATCTTGATGTATTGGTTATTGGTTCTGGACCGGCTGGAAATACGGCGGCAATTTATCTTGCAAGAAATAATTTGAAAATAGCTCTAGTTTCTGGCATGTCAATAGGCGGACAGCTTACAACTACAACTGAGGTTGAAAATTTTCCTGGATTTCCTAGCCCAATATTGGGCACTGATTTGATGCAAAAAATGATGGATCAGGCTAGAAATTTAGGCGTTGAAATAGTCTATGACCAGGTTATTAATATTGATTTTTCTTCAAGACCGTTTAAATGTTCAATGGATGGCGGTGATGTTTATTTTGCCAAGTATATTATTATAGCAACTGGTGCTTCTGCTAAATGGCTTGGTCTGCCGTCGGAAGAAGAATTTAAGGGAAGGGGTGTTTCTGCATGCGCTACATGCGATGGAAGTTTCTATAAGGGTAAAAATGTTGCTGTTGTCGGTGGCGGTTCGTCTGCTGGAACTGAGGCGCTGCATCTTTCGCATATATGCAATAAGGTGTATTTGATACATAGAAAAGATACCTTTAGAATGGCGGAAAGCATATTGAAAAAAGTTAGTGCGGCTGAAAATATAGAATTTATTATGGACAGCACTGTTGTTGAAATACTTGGAACTGATAATCCAAAGGCTGTTGATAGAATAAAGGTTATGAATTTAAAGGACGGCAAGATAAATGAAATATCTGTAAGCGGCATATTTATGGCTATTGGAAGAAGTCCAGCTACTAAAATTTTTAAGGATACTGATTTGCATTTGGATGACTACGGATATATAGTTACTTCTCCTGATAGTGCTAAAACTAATATTCCAGGAGTATATGCGGTTGGTGATGTTGCAAATAAACCATTTAAACAGGGCGTTATAGCTGCCGGCTATGGTGCTGTTGCTGCTTTGGAAATTCAGGAGGATATGGAGAAGTAATCTATGAGTATTTTTGAAGCCTATTTAAAGACTTTTGATAATCTTGATATTTATTTGAAGATTTCTATTCAAATATTTCTAATTATTCTGTTCACATTTTTTTTATCAAAGTTGATAAAATATATACTTTTTGTGCTTTTTAAATATTTTGTAAAAACAAAAAGCAGTCTTGATAATAGTATAATTGTTGCCATTAAAAAACCTATACTATTCTTTGTTTGGCTATATAGTTTTGTTGTATGTAGTGATTTGATTATAGAAAGGGTTGATGAAACTTTTTTGAAAATCACAGTTAATTTAAAACTAATCACAGTATATTTTTCTGTATTGGTTTTTCTTTTGAGGAGCATTACGCAGATAAAGAGACACTATATAATACAGCGTGAGAAATATGGAGCTATTATTGATTATTCAGGTATTGACGCTATTGAAAAACTGTCAAAGGTTGTGGTTGTTATAATATGGTCAATTTTTGCGCTCGGTAAAATGGGATTTAATTTAAATGCCCTATTGGCCTTTGGTGGTGCTGGTGGTATACTTGTGGGTTTTGCCGGCAAGGATTTGTTTGCAAATATTTTTGGCGGTTTGATAATCTATCTGGACAAGCCATTTGCTGTTGGCGATTGGATTGCTTCTCCAGATAAGGAAATTGAAGGAGATGTTGAATTTATTGGCTGGAGGCAGACTAGAATTTTAACGTTTGAAAAGTTTCCAATCTATGTTCCTAATTCAATATTTGGAACTATAGTAATTCAAAATAAAAGCAGATTAAGGTCCAGAAGAATTAAGGAAACTATGAATGTCAGATATTTGGATGTTGATAAAATTGATAAGATTACAAACGACATAACTACTATGTTAAAGGAACATCCTGGCATTAATAAAAAGTATAAAATGTTTGTTAATTTTACAAATTTTACAAATGGTATGTTAACTTTGACGGTATATACATTTACGAATACTACAGAGTTTGTCAGATTTTATGAAATAAAGCAGGATGTTCTGTTAAGGATTGCAAACATAATAAAGGAAAATGGGGCTGAAATAGCTTTCACGCCAAATTCTTTATATATAAGTAAAAGCAGTGAATTGGATAAGCCTAATATAATAGATAATGCTGAGTCATAATATTATATTGCAATTTTAGATGTAGGATAGCTGCATATATAACAATTTAAATTTTTGATTGATTATTCATTTTATTTTATTAAAATGAATAATTAGTTTTATTTTTTAAGTATTATTGTGTTTAAAGAGTTGGAATTTTTGTTTTCACCATTGAATGTTCTGAGGGGGGTAGGGGAAAAGACTGCTGAAATTTATAAAAGATTGTTGGCATCCAGAAGAATACTTGAACAAAATAAGGAACCAAAGGTTATTGATCTGTTATATCATAAGCCTGAAAAAATAGTATTTAGAAAACAAAATCCTGATCTATCAACCGTTGAAGATGGCGAATTGATAACTGTTAAAGTTGTTGTTGACAGCTATGAAAAGCCCTATAGGAGCAGCCAGCCGCATAGAATAAGGTGCAGAAATAGTACTGGTTTTATAACAGTAGTCTATTTTAAAGTTTTTCCAGAATTTATGGCTAGGAACTTTAAAGAAGGCAATACTGTTATTATAAGCGGCAAGGTTGAGAAATTTAATAATGAGCTTCAAATGAGCCATCCTGATTACATAAATGGAGGCAATATACCATCGTTTGAGGAGGTTTATCCATTAACTGCCGGTCTAACCAATAGGGCTTTGAGACAGACTATTCAAAATGCGCTGCCTATGGTGCCGAATCTTCCTGAGTGGCTGGATAATAATTTTTTGTTTCAACACCAGTGGAAAAGTTGGCGCGATAGCCTTGTTTCTCTGCATAATGCTACGACGAATGAACAGCTGGCTGGAAATAGTCCATATGTTGAAAGACTTGCATTTGATGAAATTTTGGCAAATCAGATAGCCCTTGGTATTATGAGGGAACGTATAAAGGCTAATTCAAATAAAAATGAATTGGTTGATAAAAGCCATATATACAGAGATTATTTTTCAAAAAAGCTGCCGTTTGAACTTACGGATGACCAGAAAAAGGTCATTAATGAAATTGAAAATGATATATACTCAGATAAAAGAATGCTTAGGCTATTGCAGGGCGATGTTGGCAGCGGAAAAACAGTTGTGGCTTTCCTTACAATGCTTCCTTTTATACAGAATAGAAAACAGGTTGCACTAATGGTTCCGACGTCAATTTTGGCAACTCAGCATTATGAGTGGATCAGCAAAATATGTGAAGGATTTGGAAGGAATATTGAGATTGAAATTAATGGCAGAAGAAAGAAAACAAATAATGTTGAGAGTAAAATACAAGAAAATAGCAGTATGATTAATAGCTTTGAAATTACAAAATCTGTTGCAAAATTTGAGTATGAAAAGGAGATTGAAATAAAAATAACCAAAGGCAAAAAAACATTAAATAAAACTGTGGAAAATTTAAAAATGAGTGCGGATATCTATGATGATGGAACCATTGCATTAAACGATAACAATAACATGCTAGAAAACAATGCAAAGCCAATTCTGGATTTAAAAAATGAAAGACCAATAAGGGTTGCGCTTTTGACTGGAAAAGTGAAAGGCAAAAAGAGGGAAAAGATATTAAATGACTTAAAAAATGGCGAAATAGATATTTTGGTTGGTACCCATGCAATCTTTCAGGAGAATGTTGAATTTAAAAATTTGGGATATGCTATAATTGATGAGCAGCATAGATTTGGTGTTTCACAGAGATTGAACTTGATTGAAAAAGGCGAAAATATAGACATTCTAATCATGACGGCAACACCAATACCGAGAACTCTTGCATTGACAATATATGGCGATATGGAGGTTTCTACTATAAAAGAAAAGCCTAAAAATAGAAAAGATATTATTACATCGTCTTTGCAGAAGGAAAAATTTAATGAACTGGTATCAAGAATGAAGGAAAAAATAAAGGATGGTGAAAAAATATATTGGATTTGTCCGTTGATTGAAGAAAGTGAAAATCTTCCAGCTACTCCGCTTTTTCAAAGATATGAAGAATTCAAATCATTTTTTGCTGAGGATGAGATTGGCTTTATTCATGGAAAATTAAGCGAAGATGAAAAGGATAAAATAATGGAGGAATTTGGCAAAAAAGATGGGAGCGTTAAAATTCTTATTGCAACAACGGTTATAGAGGTTGGCATTGACGTACCGGATGCAACAATAATTGTTATTGAAAGTCCTGAAAGATTTGGTTTATCACAAATGCACCAGTTAAGGGGCAGAGTTGGGCGTGGAGACAAGCAGTCCTATTGCATTCTATTCTATGAGAAACCAACTGAAAATTTAAAAAAACGCATGGATATTTTAAAAAGCAGTTCTAACGGGTTCTTTATAGCGGAGGAAGATTTAAAATTAAGAGGAAGCGGTGAAGCGTTGGGATTGAAGCAAAGCGGTTATCAAGAATATCTAATAGCCAACCTTTCTGAGCATTATAATTTATTGCTTGAGGCTTCAAAGATGGCTAGATATATAGTAAAAAATAAAGACATATTAAACAGCTATCCTATTAAAATTTTATTGGAAATGTTCGGATATGGCGAATGTTTGAATGAAGCCATATTGAATTGATGAATTATTAAATTTTTTAACATTTTTATTTTGCGGATAATTTGTCATATAGTTTTTGACTTTAATTGATTTAAACTTAAAATAATAGCCTGTGGGAATATTAAAAAACAATATTATAAATCATAAATCACATTATATTTTAGAAAATTAAAAGTTTTACAAAATAAAATTATACTATTTATTTTGATAATAAAGGATTTTAAAAATGAAAATAAAGAAAGAAGGTTTTTCTCTAATAGAATTATCAATAGTATTAATTATAATTGGATTGCTCGTTGCTGGTGTAACAGGTGGTGCTAGTCTTATAGAGAGTGCAAAAATAAGGTCATTTATAAATGAATTAAACGGCTATAGGCAAACTGTATATACTTTTAGAGTTGCTAAAGATAGATTGCCAGGAGATTTGAATGGGGATGGAAAAATTGGCTATTTTAGTGCTGAGACCTATAAAAAAGGTGATTTTGCTGCCCCATATGATGGCGAAGCTGCAAATTCAGCCTATGGTATACCAAATCATCATTCGGCACCATTTGTTGATTTGTATCTTGAAGGAATAATTGAATTTCAACCAAAAAATACAGGAAGCTCAACATTAACAGGAACTTTAGCAAAGAATGGAGGTATTCCATATTCCAAAACTCTTAAGTCTTTTTTTAGTTATTTTGAAAATGGCAGAGAAGACAATTCTCTTTCTACACATGCAAAACATGGTATGAAAGAAGATGAAATATATTTTACTAACAGTGTTGGCTCAATGGTGAATTTAAGAGAAGATCCGAAAATTTTTAAATTTGTAGATGAAAAATTGGATGATGGAATCTATAATAGTGGAGTGGTTAGAAGCGCATGTGAAGGTGCTGCCAATAATGGCTATAATAGTTATGATAGCGCAATAGACAATAAGAAAAAGTGCAGTACTTTATATTACAAAATTAACTAAATATTTTTAAAGAGGATAGATTTTAATCTATCCTTTTTCTTTTTGACTATTGATCTTTTTTATTGGTTTCTAGAATTTCTTTATATAGATTGACTATTTTTAAACACTTCTGTTCTATTGTGTCATTTTTTACAATATGTTCCCTTGCTGTTTCTCCCCTTTGCATTCTTTCCTCGGTTGGCATTTCTAATATCATATCTATTATTTCTGCAAATTTATCCTTGTCTTTTGGATTAACCAACCATCCAGTTTCGCCATCAATAACTGTTTCTAGAGAGCCGCCTATAGATGTAGCGATTGCCATTCTTTTCATTGCCTGAGCCTCTGGTATTATTCTTCCAAATGCTTCACCGCGTATGCTGCTTGATACAACTATGTCTGATACCATGTAACCAGCGGGCATATCCGATATATTATTCTCCAATCTGACTATGCCGTCCAATTTCATTTTTATAATTTTTTCTTTTAATTTATTTCTATATCGTTCATGACCTTTGCTATCGCCAACTATTATGCATACAAAATTTTTATTTTTTACCTTCGCTAATACATCAATAAAATACAGTTGCCCTTTCCATTCGGTTAATCGTCCTGGAAGTAATATTATTGATCTGTCTTCAGGGACTTGTAGTTTATTTGTTAATGAAACTATTCTTTCCTGTGAAACATTGTTTGGATCAAACAAATTAACATCAACGCCTCTATGTATTGTTCTTGTTTTACTTTCTGCAAATTTATTTCTGAATAATTTATAGTTTTCAAACGCATATTCTTTTATAAAATTTGATACGCATATAATCCAATCAGCCCTTACCATTGAAGAATTGTAAAGCTTTTTGAAATATGAAAGTGGAAAAGAACCGATTGAATAGTTGCCATGCATAGTTGAGACTAGCGGACAATTTAGCGCTTTGCATGCAAAGTGCGCAGACCATGCAGGCGCTCTAGACCTTACATGCACTATGTCTACATTATTTTCTTTGATTATTTTTTTTATTTTTTTTTTTTTTTTCCATATTTTAAACGGATTTTTTGTAGCCACGTCTAGTTTTATGTGCTTACCGCCATTTTGTTCTATTTGGTAAACAAGCTTTCCACCTGATGACAAAACAATAGAATTAAAATTGTTTTTTACTAAGTAATTATTTATTTCTACAACACCCCTTTCTATACCGCCAGATATAAGACTTGGTACTATCTGTAAAACTGTCTTTTTTTCCATGTTACAAAAAATTAAAATATCTAGCATAATCGTAAAGTGTAAAAGTTAAAAATCAATAACTAATAAATATTTTTAGCGATTTATGTTTTTAAGTATAAATGTTGCTTTTAGCAGCAGGTTTGCATCAAGACCATCAATTTTGGCGCACAAAAAATATATTTGGATTGCTATATTGCTCAATAAAATCAGAATTGGCGGTCTAGATATATAAATAGCAAACAAATTTTATTTTTTTCTTGACAATCATATTATCTAAATATATTCTTATACAAGATGTAGTTATTATTAATTTAAGAATAATTTTAGTTTTGAAATGGCAAAGAGATGCGATCTTACAGGTGTAGGAGTAATGACAGGAAACAATGTTTCTAAGTCAAATAGAAGAACAAGAAGAGATTTTTTACCGAATTTAAAAGAAACAACTTTAAAAAGTGATGCATTAGGTGCAAATGTAACTTTGAAAATTGCTACAGGAACATTGAGAACAATCAATAAATATGGAAGTTTGGATTCTTTTATTATAAATTATAGATTTTGCAAATTAACTGATACAGCTAAAAAATTGAGACGCAAAATTGAAAAAGCTTTAGTTTCTAAAGGCGAATTTGACAATGTTAAAATTGTTAAAAAAGCTAGATCAAAAAAAGCAACAGCTTAATTTATAAAATTTAGAGTTTT
This sequence comes from uncultured Rickettsiales bacterium, assembly GCA_944391025.1. Classification (GTDB taxonomy): domain Bacteria; phylum Pseudomonadota; class Alphaproteobacteria; order Rickettsiales; family UBA1997; genus CALXSC01. Next base: position 2,724 of record CALXSC010000006.1, on the reverse strand, counting down.
TTAATAAATCACCATTATGTTGGTGATTATTCTATTAGTGGCCTTCTGTTTTGAGGGCTGCTCTTGTAGCTCAAAAACATTGGTTATAATAATAGTCTATTTCGTATAGGCTATTTTGTTTAGCAGTAGGTAATTTTAGATTTGTTGGTGAAAGATGAAGGGCTATCAGCTGTATTGGTCGTTAATTTTTGGATTTTTGATTTATTTGTAAATATATTATTAATTTATAATTATTAAGTTAAAATTTATAATATTATATAATTTTTTATACTATAATTTATTGAAATAATTGCTATAGCACTTCCGATTATGAATTTATACTATATAAGGTGCTTGCAGAAAAAAACTTTAAGCGTTTTAAAATTTATTACTTAAACCTTGTCCTTCGGACTTCAGCAGCAAATTTTGGTATCAGTGATGCTATGCAAGTGCAAAATTGGAGCAAATCAAGCTTAATCTATCGCTACGCTCCAATCATGTTTCGTGGGACGAAAGCGAGTGTATAAGAGATGCATGCATAACATCCCTGATACACTAATTTTCCAACATCCAACCCTTGTTTTCGTCCCACGAAGTGCCGAAGTGAAAACAAGGTGGGCGGGACATGTGCTTGCACAATGTCACGAGCTTGTCGTCCCACCGCAGTTTCAACTCAAACGAAGCGCAGAGTAAAACAAGGTGGGCGGGACATGTGCTTGCACAATGTCACGAGCCTGCGTCCCACTGCAGTTTGCCGTAGCAAAGCGGAGGAGTGAAAGGAACGAGATTTGAAGCCACAAGGCAGGCTTAGATAGTGCAAATGATAAGTGGAAGTGCTATATTGTATATCGGCTAATTAATTTATTTTTAGAGCTTTGAAAATTGTTTGTAATATCTTAACCATTGAAATTGCTTTGCTGATATGGCATGTGGTTTTTTTAAAAAGTTTGCCTAAAAAATAAAATTCTTGACTATTATAACAATTGTAATATAACTTTAATATGTTATTAATAATTGCATAATCTATATGAAAATTAATGTATCTGGCAGTATAGAAATTGGTCAAAGCTTTCCTACATATGTGGAAGAAAAATTTAATAAAGAAGTTACAAAGTTTTTTGATAATATTCCAAGTGCCGATGTTAGATTGAAAAAACAGGGTCCTATGATATTTACAAGCATTGTTGTTAATGATGTTTTAAAAAAGGGTGTTAAAATAAATGCTGAGGCTGAAGGCGAAGATGCCTATAGATCATTTGACGAAGCTTTTAAAAAGCTAGTTTCCCAACTTAGAAAAGAAAAAGATAAATCAGTAACTGAAAAGAAAAAAGGCATAAAATAGTATTTTATAGATGTTAAAGAAGTTTGCGATTTTAATTTCTTGTTTGTGTACTTTAAGCGGATGCGTGGAAACAGTTGTTGTTGGAACTGTGGCGGTAGGTGCTGTTATGCTAAGTGATGGCAGTGTTTTTGATTTGAGCCAAGATAGCAGAATTGAAACTTCAGTTAGAAAATCGTTTAAACAAGATAATGATAAAGATGGCTATAAACATATTAATATAAATGTTTATAATGGTAAGGTTATGTTAACTGGATATGTCAATGATAGTATATATAAGGCTAGGGCGGTTCAAAAGGCTAGGGGCACTAAACCGGGAATTGAAGTTATAGATGAAATAATGATTTTTGCTCCTAGCTATAATGCTGGTTCGATTAATGACTCATTTATTTCAAGCCAAATTTCTTTAAAAATGAAAGCTACAAATGGTATTGTATCTGGAAATTATGAATATAATGTTGTTGATGGAATGGTATTTATAATTGGCAAGGCTGAAAATAGGCAAGAACTGCAAAAAGTTACAGACCTAATAAGTAGAATAAAAGGCGTTAAAAAGGTTATTAGCTATATAGTTGTAGCTACTAGCTCAAATTGAGAGGCTTATTAATAAATTAAGGTTTAATATTATGAAAAGAATTGTTGCTATAGGTAATGACCATGCTGGTACTGATTTAAAAAGAAGAGTTATGGCAAAATTTAGGGATGATTTTGAATTTGTTGACTGTGGAACAGATGGGGAGGAGTCGGTTGATTATCCTGATTACTCAAAGAAGGTATGCGATATGGTTCTTGCAAATAAAGCTGAATTTGGTATTTTAATATGTGGAACTGGTATTGGCATGTCAATTGCTGCGAATAGAAATAAAGGCATCAGGGCTGGCCTATGTTTCCATTCGTTAATGGCAAAATTAACAAGGCAGCACAATAATGCAAATGTATTATGCCTGGGTGCTAGAATGATAGGTATGGATGTTGCATTTGATTGTGTTAAAACTTTTGCTGAAACAGAGTTTGAGGGCGGAAGACATCTAAAGAGAATAGAAAAACTAGATAAATAATTTTAATATTTTTTAAAGAGGACCTAATTTAATTAGGCCTTTATTTTTTCTTGATTTTATTGAATATTCATATAGTCTTATATTATAATCATTTTAAAAGAGGTAAAAATGAAAAATATAATAAAACTTCGTAAAATTCGGGGAGAGGGGTCAAAATTTTAAAAGACTCAAAAATATCTTTAAATCAAAATAATGACAATTATTTTGATAATAAACAAAAATTTAATATATTAAATAACTAAAATAGTAGTAAAAAATAATGACACTTAAATCAGCTTTTTCTCTAATAGAACTATCAATAGTATTAATTATAATTGGATTGCTTGTTGCGGGTGTAACAGGTGGTGC
>CALXSC010000005.1 GCA_944391025.1 uncultured Rickettsiales bacterium | reverse complement strand
AAATAGCATTGCAATTACTACTGATACCCATGGTGATTTTATGTCAATATTAGGTTCATTAGTTGAATCTGGTGCAGTCTCTGTACGTAGAAATGATTTTACATATTATGATAGAGAGAAAAATGTTTTTCTATCCAAAGAAGAATTTTTTTCATTAAAAATAAAACAGACTGAAGACAATAAAAGGTTTTGCGTATTTCCAACGCCATATCCTAATGAAAATTTCAAAGGTGAGTTATATCATCTAGGTGATATAGGTGATAGAGGCAAGGAAAGCGTAATGAGTTTTGCTTTTTTATGCAAACTAAATGAAAACTATGAAGAACAAAGAGGTGTTGGCAATAGTCCAATACATATCGCAATAGGAAACCACGAAAGTACGCAATGCAAGTTATCTGGTGGTGACGCATACTATTTATATAGGCCGCTATTGGCTAAAATGATAGGAAGAGGATATATTAAAACTGGCTATATAGTTGGAAAAGGCGAAAAAGCTACGGCTCTTTGGCATTCTAGATATTTAGATACTGATATGCCGCATATTTTTTCTGAATTAAAAAACGCATTAATTAAAAGACCAAATCCTGATTACTATAAACCTTTTTTAGATAGTATAGCTAGAGAATTTAATAGCGAGCCAGAGCTTTGCAATAAAATATTAAAATTCTTTCAAGAGACTAAAGAAACCTCAAAATTTGATGAATATATTATATCAAAAAGCAGGACTGAATCAGAACTAATACAGATAATTAATGAAAATTTTAGCCCAATTGAACTAGCTAAAATAAAAATGCTTGTTGGTGATGGAATAGTTAAAAAAGATTTTGATGACCAAGGCAATTTTAAAGGCAATGGGGATATTAATGATGCCTTTCTAATAACGCCATATAATGAAAGAGATAATGGTTCATGCTGTATATTTTGGAATAGGGATAAAGAAAATGGACTTTCAGTTATTCAACAAATTATTGGACATGATGCCGAAAAAAATGCTATATCTGCCATATTAAAATCAGGAAAATTAATAGTGCAATCGGATTCTTCTAGAAGCTTTGGTTATAGGGTAAGTGAAACTCTAATTTCAACAAACTACTATATAGTTGATAGTGACGGAAATATTAATCCTTTGGAAATTGAATGCAATAGCAATCATTTAGCAACTAGAAATGTTAATGGTTTGGTAGAAACAATTGCAAAAAACTATCCAATTGACATAAAAGGAATGGCTGCAAAAAATATAGATATCAACAATACCGATATATTTAAATACCAAAATGAAATGGCGCAGAACGAAATAATTAGAAGCGCAACAAGTGCTCCAGTACTTCCGCCGCTAAAGGTTATAGACTACTCAATGCCAAAGTCAACCAGTGTGCCAGAAGATATGGATGAATTTACAGCCGCAACTCGGCAAGTCCATAGAACTAGTATTGGAAAACTCATAGCCAGTACAGCTGCTCCATCAGTTAAAGTTACAAAACCAGTTACTCAAAAATATGGTACGCAGCCGCCTAAAAAAATTGGATTAGCCCAGAAGCAAAAAACTTCAACGACATTAGCATCTGGTTTTAAACCATATGAACCAATATCATCTTTAAGCCCGAGGAGAGCTCCAAGAAGAACTACATGCAACAGAAGTTTATGTTTATAAAAATAAGAGAGTTTTAAACTCTCCTATTTTTAAATAAATAAACTGTATTGCTTATTTTAATAGTTTTTCAACAGCAGGCAATTTTCCCTTTTCCAACCACTTTAAGAAAGCGCCACCAGCAGTTGATACATACGTAAAATCCCGCGTAATATTTGCCTTATTAAGTGCAGCAAGAATATCGCCGCCGCCAGCTACAGATTTTATAGCACCCTTTCCGGTTAATTTGGCAATATATTCAGCTAGATTATCAGTTCCTTCATTAAATGGAGAAATTTCATAGATTCCAATAGGACCATTCCAGATAACGGTTTTGCATTTATTTAACTTATCTTCAATTAATTCTATAGTTTTTTCGCCCAAATCAACAATAATGTCATTTTTTTGAACATCATCAACTGAAACTGTTTTAACTGGTTGATTTTCTGCAACCTGAGCTGCAACAACTACATCAATTGGAAGAATAACTTCACAGTTATTTTCCTTAGCTTCTTTTAATAGATCCAAAGCGTCCTGTTTTAAATCCTCTTCCTTTAGTGAATTGCCAACGTTCTTTCCTAAAGCATATAGGAATGTGTTAGCCATGCCGCCGCCAACAACAACATATTCATATTTTTTAACCAAAGCTCTTAATAGCTCTAATTTTGTAGAAACCTTTGAACCGCCAACGATAACCATAACTGGTTTTTCAGGATTTGAAACTAGATTTGTTAGGTTTTCAATTTCCTCTTCCAATGTAAATCCCGCATATGCTGGAAGTATAGAAGGAACACCAACCATTGAAGCATGTTTTCTATGGCAAGTTGAGAAAGCATCATTAACATACACTTCAGCTAAACTAGCTAGCTCTTTAGCAAAATTTTCATCATTTGCCTCTTCTCCCTCATGAAATCTTAAATTTTCTAGCAATATAACTTCACCAAAACTTGTATTAGCTATATCTTTTTTAGTCTGTTCACCAATACAATCATTTGAAAAATTAAACTTAACCTTTGGCATTAGTTCTTTTAATCTTTCCAAAACTAATTTTAAAGACAATTCCTCATTAACAACACCTTTAGGGCTTCCTAAGTGTGAAGTTAAAACAACCTTTGCACCATTTTTTACCAAATATTCTATAGTAGGAATTGTAGCTCTAATTCTAGTATCATCAATTATTTTACCATTTTTAATACTAACATTCATATCTGCTCTAACAAATACAACTTTACCTTTTACATCTAAATCTTTAATTTTATTAAACATTTTATTTTTAATAAATTTTATTAACTATGTCTATAAATTACTTTCAAACTTGATTATTTGCAAGAAAAAAATTATATTAATATATTAAACTATCTTGTTAGTCCGCTTGAAGATATAATATTTATAGCGCCCTCTATATTAGCCTTCAAGCTGCTTATATTCTGTAATTCAGCAAGCAAATCAGGAGGAGGGGTTTCGCCAGATGAAATTATCAAATCTATTATGCTCTGCAACTCTTGAATTTTGTTATCAAGTTCATCTGCCTTTTGCCTAGCTGATTCTGTATTTTCCAATGAATTTGCCTTTAGAATATCCTTTGCATTTTGAATATTTTCTTTATCCTTCACTACCTTGTCAATAAAGCCTTTATCTTCAATGTTATTTGAACTAGCGCCTATACTCTCAAGGAGTTTTTTAATCTTTTCCTTTTCTTCGTTATTTTTTTGAACATCGCTAGACAGTTTATTTTCAGGATTGTCCTTTCTGCTTTTTTTGTTCTCCAGGTCTTTATTTTCCCTCTTCTCTTTCTCGCGTAATTCCTGTTTTTCCTTTTCTTTTTTAGATAGCTCCTCCATTTCCTTTCTTTCTTTTTCTTCCTTCAGCTTTCTATCTCTCTCCTGTTTTTCTTTTTCCAGCCTATTTATCGTTTCTTCCTTTTCTTTATCTTTAGTCTCTTCCCGGTCTCTTGCAGTTTTCTGCTCCTCTTCTTTTTTATCCAACCTATCTTTTTCTTTCTCTTTTTCCTTTTCTTCTTTTTCCTTGTTTTTAATCTCTTCCTTCTCTATTTTATTTCTATCCTCCCTATCAATTTTGGTCTTTTCAATCTCTTCAACCCTCTTATCTTCTTCTCTAATTGCTTTAATTTCATTTTCAATTTCATTGAGCCTATTTAAAATAATATTCATATCCAAATCAAGGTCCTTATTTTCCTCCAGAAATGCTTCCAATTCCCTCAGCTTAGAGTCCTCATTATTTAATATAAGATTCCGTTCCTCTGGGTTTTTATTTCCCTTATTTTCAATAATATTTTCTATTGCATGCTCAACTGTATTGGTTTTTTCGGAAGATTTTTTATTATAGTATTGTCTAGTTAACAAAAACTTCCTAACTTCCTCACTATGGGGAGCTATATCGTTTAAAATATCAAAAATATTTCTAAATTTTTCATCATCCATCTATAATACACTTAATATTTTTGCACACATATTATATTAACAACAGATGCCTTAGGATTATATTTTTCATTATTTAAATTAACATTTCCATCTATAACAGAATATTCAATATTATATCTATTTAAGAAATTTTTTACAGTATCAATACCATTTACAAGATATGTTTTTTGAATATTGGCCTTATTTAGAATTCTATCCCTATTTGTCATTTCGCTATATTTATCATTTTCTTCCCTTATAATACCCTGCAGTACATAATTTCTGTTAAATACTGGCATTCCAGAGAGACCGCTTCTTTTTAAACTATTTTTAACAGCTATAAAAAAGTTGCTATCTTTACTTGCAACCGCCCTAACCAGTTTAAAATTAAACTTTCCAGGCCTATTAAGCACTATAGGAACAATAAATCTTTTATTAACAGAATATTTAGGTTGACCAAGGTCCAAAATTGCATAGTTATCCAAACTATCCTGGTTATTTTTTAATCTTAAAAGAACCATATTATTTATAGCATCACCCTTATCAATAGCTGCCCCATATATACTTCTGCTATCAACTATATAAAAATCACCCCTAGTTTCTGTAAGCCTGCCAAAACATGATTCCTCAACTGTTTTTTTGTCGGCAATTACATATTTATCATTTATCGCAACACCACTAGTAATATACATTGCATCGTCTACATTTGCAATTATATTGCTTGTACTAAAGTAATATTTTCGTACTCCATTAAGAAGATAAACAGACAAAAGCAAGAAAAAAATTATCCAATATTTTAAATAATCAATGAAAAAATTTTGTTTTATATCTTTAAAATTAATAGCCATTTTTAATATAAGATAATGCTCTTGTTCAAATAATATAAGTAAAATTTTAAAAGTAAATCAAAATTATAAATGAATAAAACTTTTTCTATGGATTTCACACATTCCATATTTTTTTATTGCATCAATGTGCTCCCTAGTGCCGTAGCCCTTATTCTTTCTCCAATTGTACTGGGGATATTGTCTGTCAAGCTCTATCAACAATTTATCCCTGCTAACCTTTGCAATAACCGAAGCTGCAGCTATTGAGATACTTTTCTGATCGCCCTTGATTATATACTCAGCTTTAGTATTTAGTTCTGGAATAAAATTGCCATCAACTAAAACCAAATCAACATCTATGCTATATTTTTCAACCATCTGATAGTACGCTCTACTCATTGCCAGTTTTGTAGCATTTCTTATATTAATAAGCTCAATTTCTTCAACATCCGCCTGCCCTATTCCAAAAAATATCTTACTTTTGGACTCAAGTTCCAATATTTCTTCAAATATCTCTTCCCTATGTTTTTCTGTCAATTTTTTTGAATCATCAACGGCCTTTGGATATATATTTCTATCAGGAATAATGGCGCATGCAGCAAATACAGGTCCGCACAATGGTCCTCTGCCAGCCTCATCAATGCCGGCAATGATTTTATAATCAAAACTATTTTCTATATCAAAACTTGGCATATTATCTAAATTATTTCTTGAATTTTTCCAAATGCAGTCCATAATATAAAACACTTTATAACTTTATCATTATATATTTTTTCCAACAATTTTTTATACAATTCCAATTGTTTAATATATCTTTTAGGAGGAAATTTCGGCAGGCTGTTTGTATTTTTATAATCAACTATATATACAGCATCATTAACAATTGCCAATCTATCAATCTGTCCAGAAATTATATTTCCATCAATATTGCCAAAAACTGGAACTTCTGCCTTTGAATTTTCCGAGAACAAAAAATTAAACTCTTTATTATTTAAAACTTTTAAAGTAATACTTTTAATTTCTTCAATATTATCCTTATTTTTCAAATAAATATTAACTATATCTCCCCATTCATTCCTTGGTGAATCTGGCAATATTTCTAATAACTTATGAACCAACTTTCCCTTCTCTATATTTTCAGAATTTTCATGTGGATTTTTTAGGCTATTTTCAGCATAGTATGTAGAAGGATTAATAATTTTAATCTCACCATCTTTCTCTTTATTTTTTGATATATTGCGCAATATATTTTCAACATCATCAGAAATTGATGATTCATCATTCGCAGTTGCACTGCAGTCTTCAATATTTAAATTAAAGTTATCATCATCACCAACATATAATATATCGCCATCAATATTGTCACTTCTTTTTCTCTTTGCACCGCTATTTTCAACTGCCTGTTTTAAAATTTCATACCATGAGTTTTCCTTTGATTTGCTTCTTTTTGCGCAATCACAAACATAAAGTTCATTTTCAGCCCTTGTTATAGCAACATAGAGCAACCTTAGGTATTCTTCTTCAGTTTCAAATTTCATTCTTTCCTTAACTCCATCTAAAAAAAACGAACCTTCCTTTTGCAATAATGGTATAGTATAGTCATTACCTTCTTCTTTAAAATTCAGCACCTTATCAATCTTATATATAGTATTTGTCGCATGGTTAGTATCTGGAAGAATAACTATAGGACTTTCTAAACCCTTAGACGAATGAATTGTCATTATCCTTATCTCATTGCTTGACTGCTCCATATCTCTTTTTATTTCAAGATTGCTATTTTCCAAAAAACTGATAAAATTCAACAATGTTGAGTTGTTATGGTTTGATTCATAGCTATTGGCTATGCTTAAAAACTCGTCTATCACCTCATCAGCAATATATGGAAATCTTTCTTTAAATTTTATTCTAAAGCCTTTGGTTTCAAATATATAAAATATAAGTTCATATATGCACATAGACCTATTTTTATCAATCAAATCTTCTAAAACAGCTTTTTCTTTTTGAAATTTTTCAATTGATTTTAGGCTTTCCCAAAGGCTGCAATTATTATTATTTTTGAAGTCGCACAAAACGTACAAATCTTCTTCATTCAAACTTAAAAATGGTGACTTTATTATATTTGCCAGATTTAGGTCATCCTCATTAAAAAGGATAAATTTAAAAAGAGATATTATATCTTGGGAGATTATATTGTCAGCTAGATTGAACTTATCATTTCCCATGCTTCTTATATTTCGTTTGTTAAACTGTCTAATCAGATAATTAATAAAATCCCTATCTCTATTTTTTACCAAAATCATTATATCGGAATATCTAATTTTTCTCAAACATTTATCTTTTCTGCTATATATGACTTTACCATTTTTAAACCACGAATCTATTTGTGCAGCTATAACTTCAGCTAATTTCTGTTTGTTTGTTAATTCAATATTTTCAAGATAGTTTATCTCCCAATCAGTTGCCTTATTCTTTTCCTTAACTTTTTCTTCTTTATTATTTTGTTTCACTTCAACCAATGGCCATATTTCAACCTTTCCAGCACCATCATTTCTAACTATGTTATGTTTTATAGTATTTTCCAGCTTTGTTATGGCTTTCCTCCTGCTTGGCTCAGAAAATACTATATCCGCAATATTCAGTACGGATTTTAAGGAACGGAATGATGTTTCAAGGTATATTTTTTCAAACCTTTTTCCGGATTCCTCAATTTTTTTCATATAATAATTTAGCATTATGTTAAAGTTGGCAGGTTCAGCGCCTTGAAAACTAAATATAGATTGTTTTTCGTCGCCAACAACAAAAATTGTTCTATTTTGATCCCCCTTCTGTCCATATCCAGCAAAAAACTCTTCAGTTATTGATTTTACAATATCCCATTGTATTGGACTTGTATCTTGAGCCTCATCAATCAATAGATGATCTAATCCTTCATCTAGCTTATAATTTATCCAACTTGAGTAAAGGTTTTCATTCCCAAGATTTCTATATTTTGAGTCATTCAAAAGTCTGCTAGTTTCAAAAATCAAATCGCTATAGTCCAAATATCCGCTTTCCCTCTTTAGCTTTGCATATATATCAAATACGCAGTAGGTTATCCTTAAAAAAGCGGCAGTAAATTCAAAATTGTATATATTGCTCAATTTTTCTCTAAATTCAAATGCTCTCTGCGCTTCATTATCAATAAAATTAGATAATTCTGGAAATCTATCCGAAATCGCTTTAGTTATTATAGTTTTTCTAATAGTATTTTTATCCTTTGTTAGATATATATTTATATATCTATCAAGATTATTTTTTGCTGAGGCTATTGAGCCAATAAAATCCAAGTCTGTTTTTTTGCCTATGTCTCTTATTACGTCAATAATATCAGAAGTAAAAAGTGACAAATTAATATTATCAACAAATTCTTTAGTAATAGTCTCTACGCTTTCATTATTTCCTATGCCAAAAACTCGCCTTATTTCATCAATAACACCATCAACTGTAAAAAATCTGCTTTTTAGGTATAATAAATTGTCCTTTTGGTTAATAGTCTGCTTTAGCAGATCCAAAAAATCTTCCTCATTTCTATAGGTAAATACATATTTTATAGCTTCTTTTATCTTTGAATCATCAACCTTTAATATTTCGTCCTTTGCCTGCAGCAGAAGTTCAGTTGACAATATTTCATCAGCAATCTTAAAATTAGGAATAACATTAGCCTCAAGCGGAAACCTTTTTATTATCTGTTGACAGAACGAATGGATTGTTAAAATTTTAAAATCATTGCTATAGTCTAAAATTTTAGCGAATAGACTTCTTGCAATATTGAGCTTTTTAGATATTCCATCCCTATTGCCTTCCTCAAGTTCAAATATTTCCTTTTCAAGTTCATCATCATTGAGCGTAGCCCATTCGGCAAGCTTAGCATTAATCCTATTTCGCATTTCAGCTGCCCCTGTATTTGTAAAGGTAATGCAAAGAATTTTTGACGGCTGTATGCCAGCTAAAAACATCCTTAGCAATCTCTTTACAAGAACCGTAGTTTTACCAGAACCTGCAGAGGCACTAGTCCATATTGAATACTCCGGATTTGAAGCTATACCCTGTTTTTTTTGAACCTCTTCAAACATAGCAATAACATTTAATTTTTTCTAATTATAAAAACTTATTTTATAATATGTAAGTATTTATAATATTAATTTCCTATATTTTAAAAATAAACATAAAATGTTATTGCTATTTGAAAAATGTCTAATGTTCTAAACATTTATGTTTATTCATGCTTCTGCCGAAAAATTTTGATAGGAATTTTTGAGATTTATAAACTTCAATTACATCCTTTGAAAAAGCTTTAGCGATAGTAGGTTTTGGAATATTGTATAATTTTTTGGAAACACTAGTTTCTAAATCTGTAATTTTAGAACCAAACTTCTTTAAAGAATCTAGAGTGTAATATAGTGGGTCTTTAGATAATCTACTAATAAATTTTGAAGTTATTTCATCATATGTTTCATTGTAATTTTCTTTGTTTAATTCATCCTGATACATAGCAATTTATATTATTTTATATGATTATATTCTACTTCATAAAATATAAAAATCAAGAAAATTCACTATAAAGTTGTATAATTCTAATACTATACAACTTTTAATTGTTATAAATCCTATTTTGAAGCTACAACTTCAATCTCAACCAATCCACCCTTTGGCAATCCAGCTACCTGTATAGTTGAACGCGCAGGAAAGTTAGCGGTAAAATATTTCTCATATATGGCATTTACCTTTGCAAAATCTGACATGCTTGTTAAAAAAATAGTGGTTTTTACTATGTTATCAAATTCCATTTTTGCTTCCTCAAGTATTGCCCTAATATTTTTCATGGACTGTTCCGCCTGAGCTTCAACTCCGCCATCCATTAAATTTCCACTAGAAGGATCTATGCCAAGTTGACCTGAAATATATAAAAGTCCATTAATTTCAACAGCCTGAGAATACGGCCCTATTGCAGCTGGTGCGTTTTTTGTTAAGATAACTTTTTTCATAAAGAGTAAAAAATATTAAACTAATAGAAGTTTAAATAATTATATATAATAAAATCAAGAAAATATTTATTACTATTAAAATCATAAAAATTAATTTACTTTTTAGTTTTAAAGTATTATTATTTTTTCAACATATTAATAAAAAAATAACTAATAGAAATGTCTTTGACCTGTGGTATTGTAGGATTACCAAATGTTGGGAAATCAACACTTTTTAACGCTCTAACTCAAACAGCAAAAGCTGAAGCTGCGAATTATCCTTTTTGTACAATTGAACCAAATGTTGGAAGGGTTTGCGTAAATGACGATAGACTAAATAAATTAGCAGAAATAGCCAAATCAAAACAGATAGTGCCGACACAAATTGAGTTTTGCGATATAGCTGGATTGGTTAGAGGCGCAAGTAAAGGCGAAGGCTTAGGAAATCAATTCCTATCGCATATTAGAGAGGTTGACTGTATAGTTAATGTAGTAAGGTGTTTTGAGGACGAAAATATTACACACGTTGAAAATACAATTGACCCAGTTAGGGATCTTGAATTAATAGAGACTGAACTAATATTAGCAGATTTGGAAAGCCTTGAAAAAAGATTGCCAAACCTTGAAAAAAAAGCAAAAAATGGCGATAAAGAATTAAAGGAACAGGTTGAGCTTATTAAAAAAATACTTCCTCTACTACAGGAAGGAAAGCCTGCAAGGGATTACAGGCCATCAAAGGATGAAGAAAAACAATATAAAATGCTGCAATTATTAACATCAAAACCAGAATTTTTTGTTTGTAATGTCAACGAAGAAGATATATTGACCGGAAACAAATATACAAAGGCCGTTGAGGAATATGCTAATAAAAAAGGAAGTATATCCACAATAATATCAGCCAAGGTTGAATCAGAAATTGCAGTTCTAGAAACTCCAAAAGAAAAGAAGGAATTTCTTGAGGCGCTAGGATTAAATGAAACAGGACTTGATAAAATAATAAAAATAGCTTATGATTATCTAGGGTTGTTAACATTTTTTACAGCAGGAGAAACTGAAACAAGAGCCTGGACAGTTAAAAAAGGAAGTACAGCTCCACAATGTGCGGGAGTAATACACACAGATTTTGAGCGAGGGTTTATAAGGGCTGAAACAATTGCGTACAAAGACTATATAGACAATAGAGGTGAAGAAGGAGCAAAATTAGCTGGAAAATTAAGAATAGAAGGAAAAGAATATATTGTACAGGATGGTGATATTTTCCACTTCAGATTTAATGTTTAATAAAATATAAAAATATGGAAAAATTTTTTGAACTATTAATAAATATTTTTTTATTATTTATGAGAATGTTTATTGCAAGTATAGAACATATCGTGGAAGCTTTTAGGAAATTTTTTGGATAACATTAAATATTTACCAATAAACAGCAAACATAAAAATTTATCATAGAAATAAAAAAGAATTATAATGAATTTTTTAAAAAATAGCTGGATAATCTAGCTATTTTTTAATTTTATAAAAAAATACCTATAAAATTAATAATATTTTAAAAAAATCTAATTAATTTTAAGAAAATTTTAAGAAAAAAATAAAAAATACAGAAAAAAAATTAAAAAATTCTTGAAAAATAAAATTTTTTTGTAAATATATCCTATATTTAATCAAAAATTATTTTATGGATACAAAATTATCAAATATTTTTAAAAAAAATGTCTTTGATAGAAAAAAAATGTGTGAATTTCTATCAAAAGATACTTTTATAGCTTTAGAAAAGTGGATTGAAGAGGATAGTGAAATTAATGAAACGCAGGCAAATGAAATAGCTAATGCTATAAAAAACTGGGCAATTTCTATGGGCGCAACCCATTATACACATTGGTTTCAGCCGTTAAATGGAAGAAGCGCAGAAAAACATGATAGTTTTTTATCTTTAGACAGCAGCGGAGAAGCCATAGAAAAATTAAGCGGAACAAGTTTAATATTTATGGAAGCTGACGCGAGCAGCTTTCCTTCTGGCGGATTAAGAAATACATTTGAGGCTAGAGGATATGTTGCATGGGACGCTTCAAGTCCGCTATTTATACTTGAAAATAATGGCGTAAAAACTCTATGCGTACCATCTGTTTTTATTACATACAATGGTGAATCAGTTGACCAAAAATTGCCCCTGTTAAAATCAAAAGCAGTTCTAAATGAAAAATGCAAGGCTTTATTAAAACTATTTGGAAAAGATGTAAAAGAAGTATATTCAACGGTTGGCCTTGAACAGGAATATTTTCTAATTGATAAGGAAAATTTTCTCAAAAGGGATGACCTAAGAATGATTGGAAAGACACTTTTTGGTATTAAATCACCAAAAACCCAGGAAATGCAGGACCAATACCTCGGCATAATTAAAGGCAAAGTCCTAAAATACATGAATGACGTTGAAATTGAATCCTATAAATATGGAATTCCTCTATCTACAAGACATAACGAAGTTGCACCAAACCAGTTTGAATTTGCGCCAATCTTTGAAGAGGCGAACCTGGCAAACGACCATAACCAGCTGCTTATGATATTGATGAATAACATAGCGGAAAAGCATGGGCTGGTGTGTCTATTGCATGAAAAACCATTCCATGAAGTTAATGGAAGCGGAAAACATCTGAATTGGTCGCTATCGGATTCTAATGGCAATAATCTGCTTCAATGCGGAATAAACCAATCGGAAAATTTACAATTTCTAACTTTTCTAATGGTGGTAATTCAGGCAGTATATGAACATAGTGATTTATTAATTTCATCAATAGCTTTCTCTGGAAACGAGTCAAGACTTGGGGGACATGAAGCGCCGCCAAGCATAATTTCAATATTCCTTGGACATTTCCTTGATAAAACTCTGAATACAATAGAAAAAAATTCAGAAATTACAGATGAAGTAAAGGCAAAAATTCTATGTAATTTTAAAAAGGTACCAAACTTCTTAAAAGACAATACCGATAGAAACAGAACATCTCCATTTGCTTTTACTGGAAATAAATTTGAATTTAGAGCGGTCGGCTCATCACAGAATGCAGCAACGCCAATAACAATATTGAATACAATAGTTGCAGACTCAATTGATAAAACAATAAAGATTATAAAAGAACATCTAAAAACAGAAACATTTGAAGTAGCGGTATTAAAGACCATAAGAGATATAATAATAAAAACTAAAAATATCAGATTTGAAAAGGATGGCTATTCAAAGGATTGGGAAAAGGAAGCAGAAAAAAGAAATCTATATATAAACAAGAATATTTTTTCAGCATTAAAGGAATTAACATCCGAGAAGAATATAAAACTATTTGAAAAGCATGAAATCCTGTCAAAAGAAGAATTAAACAGCAGATTTTTAGCCTGGACAAATCTATATACTTCAAATAAAAGGATAGAAATAAATGTACTATTGGAGCTGTTAGACAATAAAATAATTCCAGATGCAATTTCATATAGAAGCTTTTTGCTGCATGATTTAAAATTAACAAAAGACTTTGTGGAAAGTTCACTATTAAAAAACGAGAAAAAACTTTTAAAAAACTACTCCAAATTAATAAATGACATTTTTATAAAAAAGGAAGAACTTGCAGAAACAAAAAAAATGTTTAAAACCAAAAATGAAATTGAACTAATTGATTTTATATATTCAACAGTAAATCCAATAATGTCCGAAATAAAAGAATTGCTTGATGAACTAGAAAAAAAGACTGGTGATAAATATTGGACATTAGCAAAATATAAGGAATTTCTATTCTATTAAATAAAACATAATACCGATCCAAAGGTCGGTATTATTAATATATAATTTTCTACAAAAGAACATAAATTCTTTTTCATTAATTTTTATAAATTTACCTTTCCTTTATTTCTTTAATTCTTTTTCCAAAAACCTCAATTTTCCATTTCTCAAACAAATCTTCTAATTTTTCGCTATCGGAAATATATGAGCTTAGGTCTATTTTATTCTGAACCAATTCTGGATTTATCTCCATTTTTTTACATTCAGAAACTATATAGTCATTAATTTCTTCAAATTTTTGAATCATAGCTTTATCTTTTAATTCTGTAATATACGGCTTTTCTTCAATTTTTTTTGTCTTAGCCCTATTTATAACCTTAGTATATGCTTTTATAAATCTTCTTTTTAATATCTTGCTCTTATTTAAAATCTCCTTATTTCCTTCAAAAATTTTATTAACTTCATCTATAGACTTAGGTTTTTCTGCCAAAAGAGTTTTAAGGAACGAATCCGGCATAATAAGAGTTTTTATTATATTATTTTCCATTGCAATTCTTTCCCTAAGTCTGCACATTTCCTTCATCGCATCCATATATATATTAGTCTTATTGCCAATTCTAAATCTTATTCTTCTCCAAGAATTTTCAATCTGATTCTCAATCATATTATCATTATATCTCTCTTCAATATCAGACCTATAGTATTTAAAGTTTTTATTTTTGTCTAATTTTTGAGCCAAAACTATATAAATCTCAAGCAAATAATCAACATCGCCAGACGCATATTCTAACTGTCTATCAGTTAATGGTCTATTTTTCCAATTTCCCGACTGAATGCTTTTTTCCTTTTTAACTATAATTCCCAGCGTATCCTTTATTAAATCAACATAGCTTAGGTTAGACTTCATACCACAAAATTCAGCCATAATTTGAGTATCTTCAATAGACGAAGGTATTTTGCCAAATACATGGTATAGTGCCTCTAAATCCTGGCTGCACGAATGAAAAACTTTTTTTATTTTTTTATCATCCATAATCTCAGCAAGCGCATCCAATTTCAAATCTTCAGACATAACATCAATTATGCAGTTTTTCATTATCTGTCCATTAAAAAAAGACAACTGAATAATAGACAGTGTTGGAAAATATTCTTTTTGTTTTGTAAATTCTGTATCAACTGCTATAATATTTGTATTACTCTTTATTTCATTGCAAATATTAATTAAATCCTCAGTATTGTCTATGTAAAACATATCAATTAATCCAACATTCCCAAAGCTTCTTTATATGTTTCAGTAAGATGTTCCAATTCTATTCTCTTGTCTGCATCCATTTTTCTTAAAGATATTATCCTTCTCATCGCCTTTGTATCAAATCCAAACGCCTTAGCTTCCTTATATATATCGGTAACCTGCCTAGATAATTCCTTCTTTTCCTCTTCAATTCTTTCTATATTTTCAATAAATCTCTTTAATTTTAAATCAACAGTTTGTTCCGTTTCCTGCATAAATCCTTTTTTTAACCTCAATATTATATAAATTATTTAATAACAATTAATAAAAATGCAAGTATTTTTTCCTATAATTTTTGAAATACCATAAAAATCAACATAAAAACCAAGCCAAAATACATAGTTGTAGAAAATCCAAAGTATTTACTTATATACCATGAAACAATCAATACAGCAACAAGCACAATTTCAACCAAAAAACTATTAGGCATCTCACCCCCATAGCTCATAGATTGCAATAGCTGATGCCACAGAAACATTTAAACTTTCAACAGAATTTTCCATTGGTATCTTAACCAACTCATCACAATTTTTCTTAACAAGTTCCCTGATACCCCTGCCCTCATTTCCTAAAACTAATGCTAAATTTCTAGCATCACCTATCCTATCAATAGTATTTTTAGCTTCGCCATCAAGTCCTATAACAAAATACCCGGCTTTTTTTAAATCTTTTATAGCGCTATTTAAATTCACAACCTCAATCAAATTAATAATTTCATTCAATCCAACAGATGTTTTAGAAACTACAGGCGTATCCTTCACAGAATTATAGCTTGTTACAATAACATTATTTATTCCAAATGCTACCGCAGTTCTTATTATAGCGCCAAGATTATGTGGATCTAATATTTGGTCAAGTATCAACAACCTTGGAAGTTCTGAATTGTTTCCTATATTAGCCATAAAATCATCAAAAGTAAGTCTATTTTTCTCACTAGCAAACAATATAAAACCCTGGTGATTTTTTTCCTGATATGGAAAAATAGAATCAAGCTTTGAAGTATCAACAAAATTTAAAATTTTATCATCAAAACTCAAATTTTCTTTTTTTACTATATCAAAAAACTCATTCCTATTTTTTTCAGAAACAAAAATTTCATATATTTTTCTCTTTTTAGACCTTAAAACTGAGAAAAATGGATGTTTTCCATAGATCAAAACCCTATTTGAAAAACATCCATTATTCCTATTCTTTGAAATATTGCTATTAAATTTCATTACCTATTCCATAATAAAATCTTCTTGAACAAGTTCACCCGATGTAGAATTATCAAGCGGTATATTTCCAGCAGGTAATTTCTTTACATCAATTTTAAAATCAATTTTTGAATCCTTTGTTAAAGATAACAGATAATCCTGTATTGCCTGTTGCTGCAGTCTTTGTTTTATACCTTCTTTAACTTCATCAAAAGCTAAAAATTCAGCAGGCCTTATGTCCTCAACTTTTATAATATGCCATCCATATTGTGTTTTAACTGGTTTTGAAATTTCGCCAACTTTCAATATAAAAGCCATATCACCAAATTCAGGAACAAGCTCCTCTTTTAAAACATAGCCTATATCACCGCCATTTTCACCACTAGCCGTATCAATTGATTTTTCCTTAGCTATCTTTTCAAAATTGCCAGTTCTTAATACATTTCTTCTAACCCTTTCAATTTCGTCTTCATTTTCAACCAGGATATGTTTAATTTTCCTTTCTTCCTTATTTTTTAGATTATCAACTAGTATATTGTATTCGTTTAGAGCATCCTTATCAGTAACATTTGCATAAACCTTATCGTTCAAATACTTTTCTCTCATAAGATTTCTTCTATAATTTTCAACAGCTTCTTTTATATTTGAATCATTCTGATATTTTAATTTTTTAGCTTCTAAATCTATCTTGTGGTTAACAACAACTTCTAAAACCATAGCTTTTAAAACATTTTCCGGCAAATCTTCCAACTTGATTTTTCCATTTGGACTTAGGGTGCTCAGCCTGTCAGACAGGTCATTTTCATACACCACAAAACCATCTACAGAAGCAATAGGTTTTCCATTATTAATTTTGTTCATTTGACTATTTCTTAAAAAATCCAACAAAAAAAGAACAACAAGTAAAATAAAAATTACAACTATAATAGCAAAATAAATAATTTTCTTTTTTGTATTTTCGTTTGCAAAAACCTTCATAATAACCTTAATTTAATTACATACCTATAAAATATTAAATATTTATTTTATTTTATCAAGTAATTTTAATAAAAATTTATTAGATAAACAAATAAAAGCAACTTAAAATTGTTTATATACATCTTAAGCAAATATATAAATTTTTTATTATTGCATTAAATAATTTCAGAATGGCTACAACTAAAATTTTCTATAGAGAATAAGAACAATATAGATTTTATAGCTATCGTACTGATAAAAACACACTACTCCATGTATTAATAAAAAAACAACTGGAAGAAAGCCAAAAATAATACTTGCTAGACAGACATAATAGTTACTGAAACGTATTAGCACTCTTAAATTAAAATTGTATAAAAAAAGTAACCCACCAGCTTAGCTGGTGGTTCTTCATTTTCGGGCATAGCCCTAATACTACTAGCAGCGCCTTTGGGGCGCATGTGGTCTGCTGTATGCGATACTATTACTTGCTACCCATAAATGGGTCTCCAAGATCCAGTGTTAATTGTTCGGATAGCTGATCTTCTTTTAATTGATCTTGAATATATTTCTGTATTTTCTTGCTATCCTTTCCTGCTGTATCTACATAGTATCCTCTACACCAGAAGTTTCTATTTCTATATTTAAATTTCATATTACCATACTTCTGATATATCATTATACTTGTTTTACCTTTTAAGAACCCCATGAAAGATGATATGGATAATTTTGGTGGTATTTCTACTAATATATGAACATGATCTGGACATACTTCACCTTCTATTAAATTTACTTCTTTCCATTTACATAGTTCTCTTATCATTTTACCTATTTCCAACCTCTTACTTCCATAAAATTCTTTTCTTCTATATTTTGGTGCAAATACTATATGATACTTGCAAAACAAGGTGGGTGGGATGCAGGCGGCTTGCGAAGCAAGGCATCTGCAATCACAAGCTTGTCGTCCCACCGAAGTTTGCCGAAGGAATTCCACTTTGTATGTGATAAACTTTTAATATCATTATTATACATTGTCATAATATTGATCTTCACTTCGTTCAGTTCGCACTTCGCAGATCGTTCAGCTTCGCTTCACTGGTGATTTGAAGCAAGCTTCAATCCCCTCTGCTTTGTGCTTGATCTCCATTTGTTTTTATTATTATTAAATATTTAAA
>CALXSC010000004.1 GCA_944391025.1 uncultured Rickettsiales bacterium | reverse complement strand
CCTGAACCACCAATATATATAAATATAGTACTATCCGATGTTAACGTGTAATACCCATAAGAATATCCTCCTTTAGCACCATATTTTCCACCTCCCTGCGCACCCCACACTTCCAATTTCAAAATATCACCAGCAGATAGACCATAATCTGCAGGATTAAATGTCTGCTGGCTTCCAGTATAGGTAAATTCTACACAATTTAAATCAGAATCAGGGAGTTCAGTAAAAGCTTCCTCTATAAAAAGTTCCTCACATTCCTGTAATTCACCCTCTAAGCCTGTAATTTCAAATTGTCTAAAATCCCTAGTAGAATATAAATATTTTTTATTATCTTCATTAACCGTAAAATTATTAACAGGCATATTTTCATTGCCGCTAAAATAATTGCTGCTTGTATTATTATATGGGAATGCACCCTGCCTATTTCTTCCAAACGACATTAGCATATAAATCAAACCATCCTTTAAATATTCCGGAGCATTGTCATTATCCTTTTTTTGTGAAACCATTGCTTGAAAGGCATTGTCTTTAGCTAGTGATAAAGGTATCATATACACAATTTTATTGCCCCAGGCATCAACGGAATAATTATTTGCAATTCCAAGCGTTACAAAAGGAACAGCCCCATACAGTATAACTTCAGAATCACTATTTGTTGATTTAAAAACAGCAGTATTGAGATTTCCATAGATACAATTGCCGCTTGAATCACGCTTCTCAAATCCAAATTTATCAGATGTATTTCCACATCCATCTTCATTGCAGTTTAAAGCAGACGGGCATGGAAACTTTCCATTCTTAAGCACATAATTCTGAATAGCCAATTCAATCTTGTTAAAACGTTCCCTGGTTTGAAAAACTCTTCTTTTTATATTATTTATATTATAAAAACCAAGTGCCGCACTCATAACAACGCCTAGTACCAACACTATTGCGCTCATGGTTAATAAATTAAATCCAGATCTGTTTCTCAAAACTCATATATTTTTTTTACTAAAAAAATAATATTTAAAATAATTTTATAGTCAAATAAATTTTATTCAAGCAAATAATCAATGTCGCTTTCCAATCCATTTGATAAATTTTTAATTTTAAATTTGCCAACCTTAACCTCTTCTTCACCAATAATAATTGCAAAACTAGCGCCGCATTTATTCATTTTTTCCATTTTTTTCTTAAACTTGCCAGAATATATAAATTCAACTCTTTTGCCTTCTTTCCTCAATTTATTTGACAATTTTAGACAGAATTCATCCTCGTTTTCCGATACCGGAATAACCGCAATTATCTCATCCATTTTAAGTATGCTGTCGTCCAACAGCAGCATCATTCTTTCAACACCGCCGCCAAAGCCAACCGCTGGAGTAGGACTTCCCCCCATTTGCTCTATAAGATTATCATATCTGCCGCCAGCCAAAACAGTAGCCTGAGCCCCTAGGTCAGTAGTTGTAAATTCAAAAACCGTTGAAGTATAATAATCCAGCCCCCTGACGAGAAGACTATTGGAAATATACTCAATACCAATATTATCAAGAGCTTTAAGAATTTTATTATAGAATTCCCTGTCTCCATCGGTATAAAAATCACCAATCTTAGGAGCATCTTTCAACAAAATTTTATCACCCTCATCCTTGCTGTCCAATATTCTAAGCGGATTCTTTTCAAGTCTATTTTTGCTATCCTCAGACAATCTATCTTTAAAATTTTCAAAATACTTCCTTAAAGCCTTCTCATAATTCTCTTTGCACTCTGCAGATCCCAATGAATTAATCTCAAGCGAAATATTTTTCAACCCTAAATCCTTAAGAATATTATAGCCAAGGTTTATAATCTCAACATCCGCCAAATATTCAGGATTTCCAATATATTCACAATTAATCTGGTTAAACTGCCTATACCTGCCCTTCTGCGGCCTATCATATCTAAAAACCGGACCATACGAAAACAACTTCTGAGGAAGATTCTGATTCAATTCTCCATTATTCAAAAAACTCCTAACAACACCAGCCGTAAATTCAGGACGAAGAGACAGCATATTACCCCCCCTGTCCTCAAATTTATAAACCTCCTTAGACACAACATCAGACGTATCCCCAAGGTTTCTTTCAAAAAGTTCACTAACCTCAATTATTGGAGTAATTATTTCATGAAAATTATAGGACCTCACATTTTTTCTAGCTGCTTCAATAACAGAATTAAACCTATCAACCTGTTCATTAAAAAAATCCTGCGTTCCCCTAACATTTTGAAAATTCGTCTTCATAAAATAATTTATTTTTATTAACGATACAATAATGGATTAATAAATATAAAATTCAATAAATTTTAATTTCTTATATCAATAACGCCCTTTATACTCCTTAGAGAAGCTTTGAAATTATCCAATTCCTCAGTATTTTTGATTTCTATTTTAAGTTCTAGCTC
This sequence comes from uncultured Rickettsiales bacterium, assembly GCA_944391025.1. Lineage (GTDB taxonomy): Bacteria > Pseudomonadota > Alphaproteobacteria > Rickettsiales > UBA1997 > CALXSC01. The sequence goes on along the minus strand of CALXSC010000004.1, from coordinate 11,896 downwards.
CTGATAGAATTCAGATTCGTTAATAGTAGTTATGCCTATTATATTTATTTTCTTCTCAGCGCATAGATTAATAACTTTCGCCAAAATTCCTGGAATACTTTCCAGGGTTATTATCATTTTGGCTATATATTTATTGTCCAACTCATTATTCCACTCTAAATCTATTATTCTCTCGTCCTTTATATTTTTGAGGGTTTTGCAATTTTTCTTATGAACAGTAATTCCAACACCGCTATTTACTACGCCGACAATCTCATCAGGAGGGATTGGATAGCAGCATTTAGCATATTTATAGGCGACATTCTTGTCCAGTCCCTGAACTCCTATCTGCGACTTATTTGAACTGCCAATCTTTATTTTGGTCAGTCCTTTTTCCATTATTACATCGTCCTTCAATTTTTCTTTTTCAAGGCCAGGAAATAATATTTTTAGGAGTTCTTTTTTCTTTATTTTTCCCTGTGCTATTAGTGAATATATCTCCTGAACACTTTTTCCCTGATTAAATTTAGAAAGATTTTTTTCTATTAAATCATCGGTTATATTAAGAGATATTTCCTTGGCTATAGCCTTTACGTCCTCCCTGCCTATCTTCTCAAATTCAGCCTGCCTAGAATTTCTTATATAGGTCTTGATTTCACTTTTTGCCTTTGCTGTCTTTACAAAATTTAGCCATTCTTCATTAATCTGTACAGTTTTAGCAGTTATAATTTCAACATCATCACCGCTATGCAATGGAGTTTTAAACTGGCTCAGAACTCCGTTAATTTTAACTCCGCAGCACTTATTTCCAATATCTCTATGTATAGCATAGGCAAAATCTATACCAGTAGAACCAACCGGTAGATTTATAATATCTCCCATTGGAGTATAGCAAAAAATCTCATCTTCATAGATTTCATATTTCAAATCTTCAAAATTTTCTATATTAAAATCTTCTTTTTCAAGATTCTGCACCAGCTCTTTCAAAATGTTATATTCATCCAGGTTCTTTTCCTTCTTGATGTTCTGCTTATACATCCAATGGGAGGCAACACCATACTCAGCAACCTTATTCATCTCTTCAGTTCTTATTTGAACTTCTATTTTAACATTCTTAGGTCCAACAACCACTATATGCAAAGACTGATATCCGTTAACCTTAGGCTTATTTATATAGTCCTTAAATGTATCTGGAACCATTACATAATTTGAATTGACACAGCCAAGAACCCTATAGCAATCCTGCAGATTTTTAACTATAATTCTAAATGCTATTATATCCCTAAGCTTTTCAAATGATATTGATTTCTTCTGCATTTTTTTCCATACAGAATACGGCCTTTTTTCCCTTCCAATTATTTTACAATTAATGCCATTCTCAAATTTTATTTTTAAACTAAGCTTTCTTAGAATATCATCAATTATATTCTTTTGGTTTTTCTTGGCCTTTTTAATATTTTTTAGTATTTCTTCCCTTTCAAGTGGAAATAATTCCTTAAAACATAGATCCTCAAGTTCCAATTTTAGTTTATACATACCGATTCTTTCAGCCAACGGCACATATATCATAAGCGTTTCATTTGAAAATCTATCACGTCTTTCCTTGTCCTTAATGCCATATATTGTTCTCATATTATTAAGAACATCATTAAGCTTAATTATCAAAACCCTTATATCCTTAGCCGTTGTAAGGATTAGCTTTCTAAAATTCTCAGCATTTTTTTCAGTTCTTGACTGAAATTTAGCGTTTTCAATCTTGGTCAATCCATCAACCAAATAGGCAATTTCTTCTCCAAAATTTTTATTTATATCTTTTAGGGTTATAGGCGTATCTTCAACAGTATCATGGAGTAATCCAGCTATAACGCTATTTTCATCCAGCTTATATTCCGATACCATTATAGCAATTTCTACAGGATGCACAAAATATGGCTCACCTCCATCTCGTTTTTGGAATTTGTGAGCCTCTTTGGCAAAATTATACGCTTTCAGAAGTAGAGCTTCGTCAGTAACTTTTATATTTTTCTTTATAGTATTTAAAAATTCTACTTCATCAATAATCATATCTTTATTTTATTTTTCTAAGTCGTCATCGGCAGAATCATCACCAAGGTCATCGCCGTCCAAATTATTATAATAGTCCTCGTCGTCGTCATCCTCAATAATTTCGTTATCTTCTATATCTTCATCATCAGAATCATCAGCCATACCATTATTTAAAGTAATATCTTCCAAATCAGAATCCTTCTTATCGTCATAGGTAACGCTATCGTCAAAACTCTTAAACAACGCCTGATTCTTTATATTATTCTTTAAATCTTCCCTTATTTTTTGTATATCTAAAAGGTCTGCGGCTATTTCCCTCAATGCAACAACTGTATTTTTTTCAACTTTTTCAGAAGCATAAAGCATAGGTGAACCATTCATTAATTGCTTAGCCCTATAGCTTGCGACCAATGCCAATTCAAATCTGTTAGGTATTATTTTTAAACAATCCTCAACTGTAACTGCTGCCATTTTATTTTTTATCGTTTATTAATATAATTAATCAAATAATAAACTAATCAAATTATTTATTGCAAGCTTTTTATTAAAATTTAATAAGTTTTTTCTTGACAGTTTTTTTATAGCAACTAATATTAAAATTACCAAAAATCAATAAATGATAAGTCATGTCAAAATTGCACTCTATTTCATTAACTCTATTAATTCTTGGTGGTATAAACTGGGGATTAATCGGAATATTAAACTTTGATATAATATCCTTTGTATTTGGTCCGCTTATTATTCTAACCAGATTAACATACTCATTAATAGGTCTAGCCTCAATTTTTACATTAGTTAATATCAAAAAAATTAAATAAAATACAACTTATAGTATATTTTAATATATATTCAATTATATAAATAAAAATAATATCATTGCATATAAGCATTAAAGGACATATATAAATGATATTATACAATCTATAGTAAAAAATATTAAAATAATACTTGACAAATTGTAAGTTGCATTTAAAATAATAAATACTATTAAAAGTAGTAATTATTAATTAAGTTGGTAAATTACTATGTCAAAACTAAAATTATTTTTTCTTTCACTTATCATATTGATAATCGGCGGTATAAACTGGGGATTGGTTGGAGTATTCAGTTTTGACCTGGTGGCCACAATGTTTGGCAAGATGTCAATATTATCCAGAATAATATATTCATTAGTAGGAGTTTCTGCAATTATAGCAGCTATTACAGCACCAAAACAAAATTAAATTAATAATGTATATATTATTACATGATATATTAAAAAATACCAGACTATGTTTGGTATTTTAAAATTTTAACAGACCTGGTGTATAAATCGTTTTTTGTGGAAAAATTATTTATGTACCAGATCTAATAAGTTTTTATCCTTCAGTCTTTTGATTATAGCAGTAATTCCAGATTCTTCTTTTTTCAATTTTTCCTTTAGTGAATTGAAGTATTTTGCCGAATAGATTGGATCAGCCGAATCAAATAGCGCGGAATGCAAAAGCTTAAAATCTTCAAAGTGGCATGTAACATGTAGCGGCAAACAATTATCCTTTGTTGTTTTTCCTCCTCTAGCAAAAGGCTGTATATGGTGGCCAGTTAAAGTTCCTACATCAGTTATATCCAAGGGCTTAAAACACATTGGACATATGTAGTTAAAATCTTCGCATGCCCTTAGAATTTGATTTCTGCTGAAACATCTGGCGTTAATATTTTCCGTAAAGCCAGACAGCAGATATGATTGACATTTATGCTTTAGAGCAATTCCTTTAACATAGTCATTCGATATATCAAAATATTCCATTATAAATTTTAATGAGACGGAATGTTTAATCATAAACAATATTTCTTCTTCAAATTCATATTCATAAAGGCATTCATACCTTCTTGTATTCTGCAAAATATAGTTCTTGACCTGCTCCCTATTTAGATCAATTCTAACTTTTTGCTCATCCTTTATGTATTTTAGTAATTCTTCCGAAGAAGCATTTAAAATATTCAACATATCTCCCTATTTATTATTTTGAATAATTTTTACTATGCCGCTATACAATTATACACATTTTATGTCTTAAGTCAATTATAAAGATAACTATAAAATAATACTTTTAGCTAAGACTTCAGAAATGGTGTACCCTAGAGGGTTCGAACCTCTGACCCACAGCTTAGAAGGCTGTTGCTCTATCCAACTGAGCTAAGGGTACACATTATACACTTTATTATAAAACTTTATTAATTAAAAAATCAAGACTTTTTTAAAAATATTTTAAGCATTGCTATTTTTTAAATAAAAATAACCTTGACTATTTTAAAAATATAGTTAAAGATTTAAGCAAAACAAATAATAACAAATTAAAAATATGGATAGTTTAACAATAGTGGCATCAGTTTCAATATTTTCAGCAGCTTTTTCAATTGGCTTGGGTTCATTGGGTTCTTCATTTGGTGAAGCAAGTATAGCCAAAGAAGCAGTTCACTCTATAACCCAACAACCAGATGAAGCAGCAAACATAACTAAAGTTTTATTTATGAGTATGGCCATGGTTGAATCATCAGCTATATATTGTTTGGTTATATCTATGATTTTAATATTTGCCAATCCATTTTGGAGCGCTCTATTAGAAAGAATGTAATGTTTTGGGGAAGAAATGGAATTATATACAATAATAGCGCAGATACTTAATTTTGGGGTTCTTATCTTTCTTTTAAATAAATTTCTCTATAAACCGGTCCTAAAGACTATGGATAAAAGGAGAAACGATATAAAACAAAAAATAGAAGAGACTGAAAAAAAATTACAGGAAAGCGATAAGCTTAAGGAAGATTATTTAAATAAACTTAATGAGGTTGAAAAGGAAAATATAATCCTTAGAAAACAGGCTTTAGAGGATGTAAAAAAATTCAAAGAATTAGAGCTGCAAAAGGCAAAGAATGATATTTCAGTTAAAAAAGATAGATTCAATGACTATCTTCATCTAGAACAAAAAAATCTAATAGAGAATTTTAATGAAAATCTAACGGATATGTTTATTGAATATTCAAATGACATATTAAAGGTTATCGCAAACTCAAATTTACAAAATGAAATAGTAAATAACTTTATAGAAAAGTTAAAAGGCTTAACGAAGGATAAAATTGACAATATCAATGACCTAAAGCTTGATACAGTATATATTTTATCAAATGACAGCCTAAACGAAGAAGAAAAGAAACTAATTAAGGATTCGCTGGTGGACAAGGGGCTTATTTTTAAGAATATTGAATACAGCGTTGATAAGAAATTAATTCTTGGTATTGAGTTAAGAGCAAAGAGCTATGTGCTTTCTTGGAATGTTAAGGAATTGACAGCTAACTTTATAGCAAACATAGATAAAAAAATGATTGATAAAAAATAGGTATTTATTATGGAAAATGAAAATTTATCTATCAATTTTAAAGAGAAGATACTCAATAACCTTGAAGAAATAAATTCCGAACTAATAGAAAAAGAGGCAGGAACTGTTATAAGCGTTGAGGATTCCGTTATAAGCGTTGATGGATTAACAAAAGTAGGATTTGATGAGGCGGTTATAATTTCCGATAAATATCTTGGATATGTTGCCGGCATGGAGGGCTCCATAATAAAAGTCGTTTTACTTGATAAAACTAACAGTATAAGGGTTGGCGATGAGGTAAAAAGAACAAAAAAATATCTAGAGGTCCCTGTTGGCAAAGAACTTATAGGCAGAGTGGTTGACGGACTTGGTCGTCCGCTTGATAACAAGGGCCAAATAAAAACAAATGATTTTTTGCCAGCAGAAAGGCCATCAAAAGGAGTTTTAGATAGAAAAACAGTTGATACGCCCCTAGAAACTGGTATAAAAATAGTTGATTGTCTAATACCGATTGGCAGGGGACAGAGGGAGCTTATATTGGGCGATAGGCAGACAGGAAAAACATCAATAGCAATTGATACAATACTTCACCAGAAAGGAAAGGATGTGATTTGCATATATTGTGCAATTGGACAAAGGGATTCTGCAGTTATGAATGTTATCCATACCTTGCAAATTAATGAGGCTATGGACTATACAATAGTTGTAGATGCAAATGCTACAAGCCTTCCTGGCATGCAGTATATAGCCCCATATTCAGCAACCTCTATGGGCGAATACTTTTGTGAAAATGGCAAATCTGTTTTAATAATCTATGATGATTTATCAAAGCATGCAAAGGCTTATAGAGAAATATCATTACTACTAGAGAGGTCGCCTGGAAGGGAGGCCTATCCAGGAGACATTTTTTATCTGCACTCAAGGCTACTTGAAAGAAGTGCTAATCTTAGAGAAAATCTAGGCGGAGGCAGCATAACAAGCTTGCCGATAATTGAAACCGAGGGCGAAAATATTTCAGCCTATATACCAACCAACGTTATTTCAATTACAGATGGACAGCTATATCTATCGCCTGGAAATTTTCAAAAGGGTCAGCTGCCGGCGATAGATGTTGGAAAATCAGTATCAAGGGTTGGCGGAAAGGCGCAGCTAAAGGCTTTTAAACAGATAGCTGGAAAAATTGGCATTGAATACTCACAGTTTGAAGAATTGGAAATGTTTTCAAGATTTGCTACAAAACTTGATGACGAAACCCAGAGGACAATTGATAGAGGAAAATTAATTAGGGAACTTCTAAAGCAGGACAAATCAAACACTATATCTACAGAAGGACAGGTTGCGCTATTTATGTGCATAAACAACAATGTCTTTGAGGGCATTGGTCTAGATAGAATAAAAGAGGTTGAGGCTGATATAGTAAACCTAATAGAGGACGACTTTCCAGAAATGGTTAAGACGATAAGGGATAATGAGAAGCTATCGCAGGATCAGATAGACAAATTTTTGACTAAAGCCACTGAAACTGTAAGCAAATACAAAACCATTTAAAATAATAATTATGGAAACATTAGATAATTTAAAAAAAACATTGGACACTTCAAAAAGTATTAAACAGGTAGTTAGTACTATGAAAGCCTTATCTGGTGCGAACATAAAAAAATATGAAAAAATAGTTAAGATATTGTACGCCTATAGAAGCAATATAGAGCTAGCTCTGCAGGCTATAATGATATATGACCCCAATATAAATATAAACGACCTTGACTATGTAAAAAATAGGAAAGACAAAAAAAATCTCATGATAGTATTTGGTTCAAATCAAGGATTGTGCGGAAGATTTAATGATAAAATAGTCAACTTTGTAGTTGATGATATTGACGAATCAGAAACAAATAAAATAATAGTAGTTGGCGAAAGACTAAATATGTTGATGGAGGTTACAAAATTAAATATTGTAAAATCCCTGCCAGTTCCAAATTCAATAGAAAATATTTCAAATACAATATATGAGCTCCTTCAGATAATTGAAGAGGAAATAAAAAACAATACTTCCGATAAGGTTTTTTTATATTATACTTCCAACGATGAAACAATTAATGGCACTCTAACAAAAACAAGGCTGATACCTATTGACAGAAAAATATTAGAGAACGCACAGAAAAAGGTTTGGCCTACAAATAATATACCATACTGGCAGATTAATACTAGAACCCTAATGTCAGACCTTCTAAAACAATATATATTTGTTATGCTTAATAACGCGCTGGCTAATTCAATAAGCAGCGAGCAAAAAAACAGGCTTATGACACTCCAAAATGCAGAAAACAATATAAATGACCTGATAAAAACAAAAAGTCTTGAATACAATCAAAAACGACAGGGCACAATCACGTCAGAACTTCTTGATGTTGTTACAGGATATTCGGTTTCCAAAAAAAAGAAAAAGAAAAATAACAATTAATTTAACATATGCCCTTGTAATTTTGCTAGAGTATAACTATATACTAATCATGAGGTTTAAAAGTTATTAATTTTAAAGGGCAATAATTATGGGAAAAATAATAGGTATTGACTTAGGTACGACAAACTCTTGTGTTGCAGTAATGGAAGGTAAAAACACAAAGGTTATTGAAAATGCAGAAGGCAGGAGAACAACACCTTCAGTTGTAGCTTTCCTGAAGGATGGAGAAAGGATTGTTGGAGAACCAGCAAAAAGACAGGAGGTTACAAACGCTGAAAATACAATCTATTCTGTTAAAAGGTTGATTGGTAGAAAATTTACAGATAAGGAAGTTCAAAAAGATAAAGACATAGTTCCTTACAAAATTATTGATGCAGCCAATGGTGACGCTTGGGTTGAAGCTAGAGGCGAAAAATATTCACCATCACAGATTTCCGCATTCACTTTACAAAAAATGAAAGAAACTGCTGAAGCATATTTGGGTGAAAAAGTTACAGAGGCTGTTATTACAGTTCCAGCATACTTTAATGACTCCCAAAGACAGGCCACAAAGGACGCTGGTAAAATTGCAGGATTAGACGTTAAAAGAATTATTAACGAACCTACAGCTGCAGCCTTAGCCTATGGTTTAGACAAAGAAGGAAATAAAAAAATTGTTGTGTATGACCTTGGTGGCGGTACATTTGATGTATCAATCCTTGAGATTGGCGACGGTGTATTTGAAGTTAAGGCTACAAATGGTGATACTTTCCTAGGTGGTGAGGATTTTGACAGGAGAATCCAAGAATATCTAATAGAAGAGTTCAAAAAAGAAAGCGGAGTTGATTTATCCAATGACAAATTAGCTCTACAGAGATTAAAAGAAGCTTCTGAAAACGCTAAAAAAGAGCTATCATCAACAACTGAAACTGAAATTAATCTGCCATACATTACAGCAGACGCAAGCGGTCCTAAACATTTAAATATCAAATTAACAAGGGCTAAATTAGAACAATTAACCGACGACCTAGTTCAAAGAACTATTGAGCCATGCAAAAAAGCTATGGCTGACGCAGGCTTAAAAGAAAGCGAAATTGACGAAGTTATTCTAGTTGGCGGTATGACAAGAATGCCAAAGGTTCAAGAGGTTGTTAAAGAATTCTTCCACAGAGAGCCTCACAAAGGCGTTAACCCTGATGAAGTTGTTGCTATTGGTGCTGCAGTTCAAGGCGGTGTTTTGAAAGGTGACGTTACCGACGTTCTTTTACTTGATGTTACACCATTATCTTTAGGTATTGAAACTATGGGCGGCGTATTTACCAGATTAATTGATAGAAACACAACAATTCCTACAAAGAAGAGCCAAATTTTCTCAACAGCCGAAGATAACCAAAGCGCAGTTACAATTAAAGTATATCAAGGTGAAAGGGACATGGCAGTTTACAATAAATTGCTAGGCGTATTCAACCTTGACGGCATTCCACCTGCACCTAGAGGCATGCCACAAATTGAAGTTACTTTTGATATTGACGCAAACGGTGTTGTTAACGTATCCGCTAGAGATGTCGGCACAGGAAAAGAACAAAGAATTACAATTCAATCATCAGGCGGTTTAACTGACGCTGAAATTGAAAAAATGATGAAAGATGCTGAAGCCAACGCAAAGGCCGATAAAGAAAAGAAAGAACTAGCTGACGCTAAAAATCAAGCCGATACTTTAGTTTATTCTACAGAAAAATCACTAAAAGAATATGGCGACAAGGTTAGTGAAGACGAAAGAAAGAAAATTCAAGAAAATATTGACGCATTAAAGAAAGCTAACGAAGGCGAAAACCTTGAAGCTATTAAGAAAGGCATTGAAGAGCTAACTAACAGTTCTATGAAGCTTGGTGAAGCTATCTATAAGCAACAGCAGGCACAGGGTGGCGCAGCTGGAGCTCAGCCTCAACCAGAAGCAACTGCAGAAAATCCAAACGATAGTAATTCTAGTGCTTCAAATAGTGGAGATGACGATGTAGTTGATGCTGATTATACAGAAAAGAAATAATTTAGATTATAATAAAATCATTAAAGAGTTTGTCTACAAAAATAGGCAAACTCTTTATAAATATATATTTATCCATATTATCAATAATTTATTATATGAATTAAAAATCTATTAATAACAATTTTGTTTATATAAACTAAAATTTCCTTGATAAATTGATTTTTCTAAATTTTTTGCCTTGACAAATAAAATTATTTTATTAAAAATCCCAATATATGCAACTATATCAGTATATCATGAAAAAATTAAGAATTTTTATATTATTTCTTCTTTTATTTAGTAATGCAAAAGCAGATTTATTTACATTACATGTAGAACAAGGTTCTATTAATGAAACTAGAAGTTTTACATCTATTTTAGATTTATTTGACAAATACGAAGATGGCGATCTTGATACAATTATTAATGGTTATGATAAAATGGCACCTGCTACTGGAAGTATAAATTTTAGAGGCATCATGATGTATTTAGATTTTGATGCAGGCAATAATTTAACATTCAAGGTACCAAATATAGATGTTGATATGACATTTAATAGCACTGATGGGACACAAGAATCTTCTTTTGATGCTTTAACTGATTATTTAAAATCAAATAAAGATGATTTATTAAAGAAACTTTTAAATGCAGCAGTTTCAGAAACCCCTTATGATTTAGTTGCAGGAAATCCTAATAGTATGATGTCAATGATGATTAATTCATCTTATAATATTTCACAAAATAATTTATATGGTGCTATGATGTCTTATTTATCACCAAACGCATCAAGACACAACTTCTCATTTCAAGGTGAAGATGTTGAAGCTACAATTTTATCTTTGCCATTAGGTTATTCTTTTAATCTTGGTGATAGTGGTTGGGCATTAATTTTTGATATGCCATTGACTTATATGGACATAGATGGTTCTATATCTTATGCAGCACAATTAGGTGTATCTTTAAATATACCTTGTACAAGTTATTGGAATCTTGTAGTTAGTGGTAGAGCCGGAGCTATCGGTTCAGAAGATATGTTATCCGGTGGAGCATTATTTGGCGGTTCCGTTGCAAGTAATTTAGAAGTACCTGTTAATAAATGGACATTTGGTATGACTAATTTAGTAGGAATTGTAAAAGATTTCTCTTTAAAAATTGCTGATTATGAAATTGAGTATGACTTACAAAACTATGCATTTAAAAATGGTTTAAATGTTACTTATAATTTTACTGATAAATATGCAGCAAAAATTCAATATGATTATACATTCTACACAGGTGATGATTTATTTATAGATAAATATCATGAACTAACTTTATATTTAACAAGATTATTTGAAAAAGGCAGTTTTGTTGAAGGTATATCATTAGTTGCTAATTATACTTTTGATAGTGGTATTTATAAAGCATACAAAGTTGGTTTTAATATTTTATTCTAAGTATTATAATCAATGTAAATTGTAATATTTTTATTGACTTGTCCCAATAATTATGCTGTAATGTTGTATATTAGTAAGTATGTTAATATTTAATGAAAGTTTATACCATAGCAAATGATAATGCAAATTTAGGTTATACTTCAACAGCGAAAGCATTAGCAAAAATTGCTGATTCTAGTTACGATGAAAAAACACAACATTTAAAATCAACAAAAGATGGAAAATCTTTTAATGAAAGAGATTTAGAAAATTTTAAAACTCAATTATCTAATTCTATTTCAAATGGTGAAAAAGTTTGTATATTGTTTGCTGGTGGTGCTGAAGGCTCAAGAAATGGAGATGATGATGTAGTTGATGCTGATTATACAGAAAAGAAATAATAGCTAATATTATTTAATATTAAAGTGAATAGTTTGCAGCTATTCACTTTTTAATATTTCTAGCAGCTCCTCCACATTATCTACCGTATCAATAAATTGTTCTTCACTAATGCCTATAGCTCTACATATTTTTATTAGTTTATATGGAGTAATTCTGTATATGCCTCGTTCATATTTTTGAATAGTTTGAAATGAAGTCCATAGTCTTCTTGCCAGTTCTTTTTGGGATATAT
>CALXSC010000003.1 GCA_944391025.1 uncultured Rickettsiales bacterium | reverse complement strand
ATATATCCCAAAAAGAACTGGCAAGAAGACTATGGACTTCATTTCAAACTATTCAAAAATATGAACGAGGCATATACAGAATTACTCCATATAAACTAATAAAAATATGTAGAGCTATAGGCATTAGCGAAGAGCAGTTTATTGATACAGTGGATAATGTGGATGAATTGATGGATATAATAAATAAAAATTATTGACAAAAATCAACAGCTTCGCAATATTGATTACGATAGTTGCAATTCAACTTAATTATATGATAATACAATATTGCAAACTAATATTTATATTCCGGTTTTTTCATTTCAGCCTCAATGCCGGCCTTAATCTTAGCAATTGCAGCACTCATTTCCTCTTCAGTATATGGCTCCTTGTGGTTGTTCCAAACTGTTGTAGGCCAATCAGGGTCGCCGTCCTTTCTGCAAAGAATATGGACGTGCAATTGCGGAGTTTTATTTCCTATCATAGCAACATTTGTTTGGTCGCATGGGAACAGTGTCCACATAACTTTTTCAACTATTGCCATTTCTTTCATTAATTGCAGTCTATCATCCATTGATAAAAATGTCATATTCTTAACGCCATTTCTCATTGGAACCAAAAATACCCATGGATAAAATTTATTATTTTCAAATAGAACAGTACATAGTTTTAAATCCATGATATGGGCTTTTTTAGCAAGTCCAGGAACTAATTCAAATTTATCGCCCGAACTATTGTTGTCAATAGATGTATTAGAATTATTTGTTAAATCAGCATTAATAGCAACGCCCTTGATTGTATAGTCAACGACAGCGTCTTCAAATTTTTCAATATCCTCTAAGCTTTTACCACGGCTTAGTTGATTTGCAGTAATGCCTGTTTCAGTACATAGTACAGCCTTTATTCCAGCATTATTTGCACCTTTTATGTCGGTTCTTAAAGTGTCGCCAATCATGCATATTCTTGATTTATCAGCTTTTATACCATTCTTTTCAAGCAGATTAAAAGTAAAGTCATATATTTCTTTATGCGGCTTTCCAAATTCAATGACTTCAGCACCATTTTTTCTCAAAATATCAACTATATATCCCTGTCTAACAACAAAATTCTTTTTATCCGAGTCTTTTACTCCTTCTGATGCAGTATAATCAGGATTTGCGTTCAATACTGGTAGTTTAGATTTTAACAATTCCTTAATCTTTCCATAGAATGGCTCGCCAATTGTTGAATCCCATTTTCTTGGTTCCCCATCCTTTGGCAATTTTGATTCAAAAAGACTTTTTCCATATTTGTCTTTTAGGGTATTATATTCCTCTTCTGTAAACTGTGGTATTGAAATATAAATTAATTCAGCATCAGCTAGATTATCTACATTTACGTAATCCGTATCAGCAAATATCTTCTTATTTGGAGTACCGAATTGGTATACTTTCCTAGCTTTTGGATTTTGTTTGAAATTAACATTACCAGCAACGATGGCTTCTCTCGTAGCTTCGCCAGATGTGATTATTTCATGGTAGTGGACACCTTTAGTCAAACCCTTCTTATCATAGCTTTTCTCAGCATCTGATGCAACCTGCGTAGTATTTGACAATATATAAACAGTCTTCCCATCTTTAACTAATTGCGCCATAGCTTCCTTTGCGCCATCAAAAAATTTTGAGCCATCCCAAAGTACCCCATAGGCATCAAATAGGAATACATCAAACCGGTCTTTTAATTGTAATATATTATCATAACCACTTATCATACAAACTACCTTTTTTTAATTCTTTCAACAAAACTACCGCCGTCACCCTCATCATGCTTGTCTCCATTACCATTAGGATTATCTTCTGCTGGCTTTTCCTCCGTAACAACTTTCATGCTAGTTATGAAAATGCCATTTTTATTATTTTGACTCTGTTCTTCAGCCTCAGACCTTGTCCTTGTTGAAACTTCTTCTGATTTATTATCCATTTCCTTAAATTCCTCATTATTAATATTATCCATATATTAAAACTCCAATAAAATTAAATATTAGTTGCAACACCCCTTATAGCATAATCAACCAGAACCTCCTCTTGCTTAATTAACTCGTCAAGAGTCTTTCCATTTTTCAATTCATTCGCCGTAATCCCTGTTTCATAGCACAAAACGGATTTTATTCCTATATTATTTGCACCTTTTATATCAGTTCTTAACGTATCGCCAACCATACATACTCTGTTTTTATCACCCACATCAACACCATTATCCTTTAAAAAATTTAAAGCAAAATCATATGTAACTCTATGAGGCTTTCCAAATTCAACAACTTCAGTTCCCCTTTCCTTTAGATATTTGACAATAGTTCCGCCCCTAATGGCAAAAATACATTCGTCAGCACCCCTAACACCAGTCCTGGCGGTAATATCAGGATTTGCATTCAAAGCAGGCAGCCCAGTATTAATTATGTCCTCCAGTTCTTCAATAAAAGGATCTATAGTCTCCGTATTCCAAGTCATGCTGTCTTCATCGCCAGATTCAAACATCCTGTCCTTTTTTGAACATAGCCTATATTTGTCCTCATTTATTTTAGGAGTAGAAATATATACAAAATCCGCCTTATCTAGACTATCAACAATATTATAGTCTGTACCCTCAAAAATCCTATCTCCACCAACACCAAACAAATAAACATTTTTCGGATTTTTATTGCTATTAAAAACCAGTTTTTTAGATTCAAGATAATGCCTTAAAACCATACCGGAAGTTAAAAAATAGTTAAAATGCGTATTCTCAAAAATATATTTCTTGCTATAGACCTCGCTGCCCTTTTTATGCCTTGGAGAATTTGATAGAATACAAACAGTTTTTCCAGATTTAACCAAATCCTCCATGACTTTATCAGAACCGTGATACAATTTTGAACCGTCCCAAAAAACTCCGAACGCATCAAATATAAATACATCAAATAGGTCTTTTATTTCAAGTATATTGTTATAAATTTTTTTCATAGCTATTTTTCTTTTTTAAACTTCAATTCTTCACCGTTCAATATCCTATTTATATTATCCTTATGCTTATAAAATGTTAATATAGCCAAAGACACCATCATCATAAAATACATTTCAGAGACAAAATATGATCCGATTGTTGTAACTGCAATTGCCGTCAAAGCAGAAAGAGCTGAAATTCTAAATAATATAAACATCAAAACCCATGCTGCTAAAAATAAAATTCCAAGTTTCGGATTAATAACAAATAGTGAAAATAATATGCATGCTATTCCCTTTCCGCCCTTAAAGTCTAGCCATATAGGGAATACATGTCCAACAACAATAATAAATGTTGTAAATGCTATGACCAATTGTGTATTGCTATAGCAATGTTTAACAACTAGCAAAGCTACAACAGCCTTCATGCCATCCAGCAGCAAAACCAAAGCCCCCCATTTTTTTCCCATAGTCCTAGTAACATTCGTAGAACCTATATTATGGGAGCCATGCTCTCTAATATCAATATTTTTTACTAATTTAGAAATAATTAATCCAAAAGGAATTGAACCGCACAGATATGCAAATAATTCAAATATGATAAACTTAATATTTAAGTCCATAGTCTATACTATTTTTTTATTACTCAAAATTATAAAGTTTAAAAAAATAATTGCAAGATTTTTAATTATAGTCAATTAACTTTCATCTTGCACTAAATAAGTCGCTTGCGTAAAAAAGCTCCAGGAGTTTTAAAATTTTATTGCGATGGCGTATAACTTAATACGGTGAGACAATAAAATTTTAAAATAACGCAGAGAAGCACAAAGTGGGAAAATGATGAGCTTGCTCAATCATTTTAGCTTGTCGTCCCATGAAGTGCCGAAGCGACTGAAAGGAGCAAGATTTGCAACGCAAGTTAGGCTTAGTTGGTGCAAGATGAAAGTTAATTGACTATATAATAAAATAATTTACTTGTATTTTTAATAAATTTATAATAAGTTAAGTATTATAAATAAAATAAAATTTCAGAGGTGTATTTATCTTTATCAGAATCCCAACGGCTTGCCGTTGATAAGATAGCGGAAGGAAGAAATGTTTTTATTACCGGACCTGCAGGAACTGGTAAATCATTTTTGCTAAACTATATCAAAGAAGAATACAGGGACAATAGTCTGCATGTAACTGCATCAACCGGCATTTCAGCAATAAATGTTGGCGGTCAAACTTTGCACTCATGGGCTGGACTGGGACTTGGAAATATGCCAATAAATGAAATTTTAAGAAATATATGTTCCGCAAAGGGAATACATATGAGGAAAAAGCTTAGGGCGGCCAAGATGCTAGCCATTGATGAAATTTCAATGATATCGGCAAACATCTTTGACCTGTTAAATGAGCTCCTTAAGGCTGTCAGAAATAGTCGCGAACCGTTTGGCGGAATTCAACTGATTTTATTTGGCGATTTTTTACAGTTGCCACCGGTAAATCGGGAAAACTGTGAAACCTTTTTCTGCTTTGAAAGCAATGCTTGGGCAGAGGCGGATATTGATATGGTGGTATTAAAGGAGATATACAGACAATCTGACCATGAACTTGTAAACATGTTAAATAATTTAAGGTTTGGCGACGTTACAAAACACGATATTGAATTGCTTAGAAGTAGATTTAGGCAGGAAGATCCAGATAAAACATTTGAGGCCACAATACTTGGAACCCATAATATTCAAATAGAAAGAATAAACGCAGCGAAGCTCAAAGATTTAAACGCCTATGAAAAAACCTTCAAAGCAAAATTTGATGGCAAACCAGAAAAAATAGAATTTTTGAAAAAAAATTGTATAGCCTCAGAAAACTTAACATTAAAAATTGGCTCACAGGTAATGATGTTAAAAAACACCTATGCAAAGGAAGGAATCATGAATGGTTCAATAGGTATTATTAGGTCATTTGACAATAAAAAAGGCTACCCAGTTGTAGAATTTACCAATGGTTCATATATAACAGTAGCGCCAGAAGAATGGTGCATTGAAAAATTCAATGAAAATACTGCAAAAGTTGAAGTAGAAGCAATGATGATACAGATTCCACTTATATTAGCCTGGGCTATAACTGTACATAAATCCCAGGGAATGACCCTAGAAAAAATAAAATGCAATCTAGGCAGCGCATTTGCTGAGGGACAGGTATATGTTGCAGTTTCAAGGGTTAAAACGCTAAATGGACTTTTTATAGAGAGTTTTAATATAAACAATATAAAAGCCAATAAAAAAGTCATAGAGTTTTATAATAAAAACATGTAAATTCAAGCCAATAATAAAAAATTATAATCAATTATTTTATAAAATTAAAAAAATATTTGATTTTATTTTTTCTCATTTTAGTATTAGTTATACTAATAAAAAATAAAAAAATGCAAAAAAGATTACTAATAGCCATTGACGGACCATCTGCTTCCGGCAAGGGGACTCTCTCAAAATTACTGTCTGAAAAATTTAATATTCCGCATTTAAATACTGGAGGACTATATAGGGGCGTTGCCTATAAAGCCATCCAAGAAGGCGTTGATCTAAATGATGAAAAATCAATAATAGAGGTAGCTAAAAAAATTGGCGAAAATGATATAAATAACCCGGCAATATTCACTGAAGAAATAGGCGGAAAAGCTGCTATAGTCGCAAAAATGCAACCTGTGCGTGATATACTTTTTAAATATCAAAAAGATTTTGCAAACCAAGAAGGCGGAGCAATTTTAGATGGAAGGGACATTGGAACTGTAATTTGTCCAGATGCAGACTATAAATTTTTTGTTATAGCTTCTCCAGAAGAGAGGGCGAATAGAAGATTTAAAGAAATGAAAGAAAAGGGCCAGGATGTAGATTATGACGATATATTAAACAAGATAAAAGAAAGGGATGAAAAGGATATGAATAGAGCTGCCAGCCCTTTCAAAAAAGCTGATGACGCAATACTTATAGATACGACAAATAAAAGTATAGATGAGGTATTTCAAGAAGTATTGAGCCTTATAAAATAAACAAATTTAGATTAAATCTATATGATTTAATCTAAATTATTTAAAAAACACATTATTTTCTTTAACCTTCATAGCTTTTTCATAGACATATTTAGGATCCAAGCCAGCATAATTGCATACGGTTAAAAAATCTTCATTTTTTAGATTAAACCACATTAAAGACTTAATTCTATAGGTATTGGCTATTTTTTTCTTTGAATTACTCTGCAAATCTACCATTGCTTGTAAAATAACTGCCTTCCATAATGCAATTTCACCTTTATAATAAATATTATCATTTGAATATCTGTAGTTAAAATCTTCACAGCTAGTGCAAGAATTACTATTATTAATTTTATTAACGCTGCCAATATTTACAGCATTATTATAATCAAACGATGGAATTTCTTCAAATATCAATTCACTTACCAAGTTTTTAATCATTTCAACCCTAGGTTATTAATAAATAATTTAAAATAATATAAAAATCTTTAACAATTTTTTTTTATAATCATTGGTTGAAATTTAATTTATGGAAGTATAAAATTTAATTTTTTTTTAATAATTTTTGGTTGTGTATTTTTTTTAATTAAAACTTTAGGTTTATAAATTTTAAAAATAACATTTTAATTATTCTACTAAAAGTTGAAGAGGAAATAAAATTATTTTAGGATATAAAAAACTTGAATATTTAATAAATATATTTAATAATCTAAATGGGAAATATAAGGTTGAGACAATGGCAACAAGATTGATTGATAACAAAAAAACTACTAGAAACTCATATAGCAACGACATAGAAAATGAGTTTGACATAGAGATAACGCAGTTAGCGCCAAGCTTTCTTGGAAACCAAACAGACAGCGAAAATGAGAATACAGAAGAAAAGACTAAGGAAATAGAAAATAAAAAAGACGAGGAGGATGAAGAAGAAAATAATGGTGAGACAAATGAAGATGCAGACGATGACGATTCCCCAAATTTTAGAGATAAAGACAAGGAATTAAAAGAGGCCGTTAAGAGCGAATTATCACTTGAATCGCAGGACGTAATCAATATGAACGACGACGAATTTAATGCAATTATAGAGCAATTAAAAAAGAAAGGCATTTCACAGGATAAAGGAATAGAACTGCAAAAAATAAGAAATGTAACCCGTGGACGTAATGGAATTAATAGATAGTTTAGTTAATAATTGGATTTAAAAAATGGTAGATATTTTATTATTTTTATTTATTACTATATTTTTTATTTATAAATTAAAAAATAGTTTTGGAAAAAGAACAAATGATGAAGAAAGCAGAAGAAAGAGTATAGAGGAATTTTTTAAACAAAAATATCCAGAAAATAATGAGGCTATTGACAGTACAAATGTGGTAGACATCACAAATAGAGTGCATTCGGAAAATAAAGTTGAGTTAAATTTAGATTTTGAAGTTCCAAGCAATGTAAAATCAAAATTAGCAGCCATAAACTTTAATCAGGATAATTTTTTAAAGGGAGCCGAATCAGCCGTTGAAATGATTAATGAAGCTTTCTCCAATAAGGATATTGATACTTTAAAAAACTTATTGTCAAAGGATATTTTTAATGATTTTAAAAAGAAAATAGACGATTTAACTAGCCATGATAAAATTCTGAAATCATCGCTAATATCAATACAATCTAAAAAAATAGATAATATAACAGTTAAAGATGACAAAATACTTATAGAAGTTTCATTAAAAATGGAACAGATAAATTTTGTTGAGAATAAGGATAAACAGGTTGTTATGGGCGACAAAAAGAGAATAGATACCGTTAAAGAAAAATGGACATTTGAAAGGGATATAAAGTCAAAGGCAAATTTTTGGATTGTTAACAATATATCAAATTTGGAATAATGTTAAAAATAATTATCATTTTTTTTCTATTAATAGGCAATTTAAACGCGGAGACAATTAAAAGCAAAACAAAGAGCTTTAAAATAAAGAGGGCAGATTTTTCTGATTTAAAAAATTGGAAAAACGATGATGCGCTGCTGGCATTAAAGGCCTTTGTAAAATCATGTAACCATATGGGCAGGATGAATAAGGAAAAGGTATTAAGCTCAGAATTATACAATATAAAGGTTAAGGATTTAAGAAATGTCTGCGATATAGCAACAGTCATAGCTGGGACAACGAATCAGGATGCAAGAATTTTTTTTGAAAATTGGTTTACACCATTTCTTGTAATTGACAGCAGCGAGGGGAAAAAGGGGTTATTTACCGGTTACTATGAAGCTACAATAAGGGCGAGCAGAAATAAAAATGATGTATACAAATATCCAATATATGGACGTCCAGACGACCTAACCGATACTCCATATTTCACAAGAAAAGAGATAGAAGAAGGCGCCCTAAATGGTAAGAATATTGAATTATTCTATACTGATGACAAGGTAAATCTAGTATTTCTACAGGTTCAGGGAAGTGGAACAGCCATGCTTGATAATGGAACCAATGTAAAATTAGCATATGACGGAAAAAATAACAGAAACTATACAAGCATAGGTTCAGTTCTTCTGAAGAAAAAATATATGAAAAAAAAGAAAATAAATGCAATTTCTATAAAAAATTGGTTTAAAGAAAATCCTGATAAAATTGATGAAATAATTAACGAAAATGAGTCATATGTATTCTTCAAAGAAAGAAAGGATGACTATGTACGCGGTGCCCATGGTTCAATTCTAACTCCATTTAGAAGCATAGCAATTGACTACGAACTAATGCCATACGGGTTTCCTTTTTGGATTGAAACAAAAATAGAGGAAAATGATAAAAAAACTAAATTTGAAAGACTTGTTATATCTCAAGATACTGGTTCTGCAATTAAAGGCGCAGTTAGAGCTGATATATTTTTTGGCGATAATGAAAGAGCAGAAGAATTAGCCTCAAAAATGAATTTTAAGGGAAAATACTATATATTATTACCAAACAATATTGTTAATAATATAAAGCAAGCATTAAATGCCAAGTAATTTATTTTCCGTAGGAAGTTAGAGAGATACTGCTATTTTTATACTCTATCGTGCACTGTCCGCCAAGTTCTATAAATTCAAAATTTTTAAGCTTAAAAAATGGTATGTTTATATTATTTTCTTTTAAAGATATATTGAAATCATTAATAACTTCAGCAACGCTCAAACCGTCCTTTAGTAATATATCTCCAAAAACTATTGATTTGGGATATACACTATTATCAAGCATATAATTTTTAAGATGATTTAATGACCTATAAAAAATTGCTTTGTTATCATATTCACCATCTAAAAACAAAATCCTATTTTTAAAGGTTAAGGAATTATTTGTACCAATAGAATCAATCAATACCGACAAATCGCTGCCTATAATTTTTTCTTTTAAAAAATAGTTATTTTCAATAATATAATCATTTATTATAGAAAGGGAATGGGCTCTGCTACTAAATATATTTTCAACTATATTCTTTTCTGGTTTTTCATTTAAACTATGCTTTTCTATAAATTTTTTTAAATTATAGCCATAGATTACCTTCCAATTCCATTTCTCCTGTAAAAAATTTAATACAAAACTATTCTCAGCACATCCAATTACATATTTATTTTGCTTCAACGGTTTTATTTTATTTATTCCGTTTATAATTGAATCAGCGCTGTAGTCATTAGACCAAAACCATAAAAGCTTTGCATCTTTTGATTCTAAAGACTTTAACAATTGTGAAACTTTTAAATCATTTGAAAAAACTATTTTTTTATCATCATCAACAAGTGAGATTTTTTCTTCTTCAATAACTAACGGTCTATAATCCAAAGATTCAAAAAACATCTTAGACCTATTTATATCATCAATCGTCGGCAAATCAGATGTAAAAACTATTCCTATAGTATCGCCATAGTTTATTTTATTTAAATTCTTTCTGAACAGACTAAATCCGATTCTAGCAAAAACAATCCTTAACCTATTCATAGTAATTTTACCTATTATGCCTAAATTTTTTACAAGGAAATTTGCAACAGTTGTAATGATAAATGGCGATATTATTATCAGGACATATTTTAAAACAACAATTTGAACTGGCATTTTAGCTGTAATAGCTAGCCATAGAACAAGCCCAACAGCAATTACATAGTTTGTTTTCCGACTTATTGGAGAAACTAAGTTTAGCAACCACAGCACAAAGGCTGTAGTTACTAGTAATATAAAAACGCGAAAGCCTATAAATCCAAGTATTTCAACAATAGTGCCTATTATATTTCCTATAGCAACAAGTATGTCTTTCGCAGTAGACATACTTGATTTTATAACATCTAAAGTTGCTTTAAGATAATCTAAAGTACTATCAATATAACTCCAAGCCATGATAAAAATATAAACATTTAGTATATTTACTATAAATTTATTTTCTTATTTTTCAATATAATCTTAATTATTATTTTCCAAAAAAGTTAACCAAAAACTATTAATATGGCAACGCCCTTGCCCCACGACTTTTAGATTTCCATAAGAAGTAAAATATAAAAAATACAAAAATATTCCAAACAAACATTTTTCAACAAAATAGATTACAATTAAAAATCATATTGGACAATACCACATTTATTTTTGTTATCAATTGCTATATCATATGAGTTATAGTAAAAGCCAGACGTTCCATAGCATGCGCTCCTAAGCCTTCCGTTTCCGTATAATCCATCATCAATTTTTCCGTCAACAGCTTTTAAAAATTTAGGGTCAAAGCCTGTAGTGGAATTATATCCGTTATAAACATAGGAAATCGCATGCTTTGATGGCGCTTCATTCGCAAAATTTCTGCCATAGAATCCAATTGTTGCAGTCGGTCTAAAATAGTTAAACGTTCCAAGATATTCAAATCGCAAATAAACCGGTTTTTTAAGAACCTTTGAATATGGCGAAACAGATCCAATGCTATTTGACGTAGTAGATGGTTTAAAATCTATTATATCTTCCGTATATAGATCTATAAATGGAGCGTTGGAATGGTTTGCTATTAGTTCTTCATAGGACGCAGAAAAATCTCCTTTTGCATATTGATATCCTGGTCTTGAATATTCAGCAGAGGTAGAACCTGGACTATAATAATTACTATATGATCCGAATGTTCCGTAATTCATAATGTCTCCCGGATATCTTCCATTTGCTGCTTAAAATGTAAACACTGCCCTTTCATATCCTTTCATTTCATTTATTAGCGCCCTGAGTTTTGCAGACCGTATCAACGAAGCCCCACCCGTTACAGCAGCGATCAGCAGACCTATTATAATCAAAACGATTGATAATTCAATTAAAGAAAAGGCAAAATTTTTATATTGTTTGGAAATTTGATTATTATCAAGATATTTTCTATTATTTTGATTTAAAGATATTTTTTGGGTTTCTAATAATTTACCCCCACCCCAAACTTTTAGAGGTTATAGTGATATTATTTTGAATATTTATCATATTATTCATTTAAAATAATTGAGAATATTAATATAATAGTATCTTAAAATTAAAAAATCAATAAAATAATAAAGGAGCTCAAAACGAACTCCTTTATGTTTTTTGCAAATAAACAAAAACTAACGTTTCTGGTAAACTTGTCCTTTTCTTGCTTTTTTCAAACCAGCTTTCTTTCTTTCAACAACTCTTGAATCTCTAGTCAAGAAACCTGCAGCTTTTAAAACGCCTCTTAATTCAGGGTTTAATAGTTGTAAAGCTATTGAAATAGCATGTTTAATAGCACCAGCTTGACCGCTCAAACCACCACCCAAAACTGTACAGTCAATATCAAATTTACCTTCAGTTTCAGTTATACCAAATGGTTGGTTAATTATAACACCTAAAATTGCTCTCTTTAGATATTCATCAGCTGGCTTTCCATTAACTGTAATTTTTCCAGTTCCGCTGCTTAACCAAACCTTAGCTATAGCATTTTTTCTTTTTCCAGTAGCATACGTTGTGTTTGAAGTTTTTTTAGCCTTAGCAACTTTCTTTTCTGCAGACTTAGCGGCAGTTTTAGTTGTCTTAGGTTCGGCTACAGTCTTTTTTACAGTATCTTTTTTAGCTGTTTCTTTAACTGTAGTTTTTGCAGCTGCATCTTTTTTCACAACACTAGTTTTCTTTGTTTCAGTCATATTTTTCCTCATTAATTTCTTTTACTATTTTTTGCACTCATAGCCTTTACGTCTAAAACTTCAGGTTTCTGTGCAGAATGTGGATTCTCAGAACCAGAATATACAAATAATTTTTGCATAACCTTTCTACCTAGAGGATTTCTAGTAATCATTTTTTGTACAGCCTGCTCAACTATTCTTTCAGGGAACTTTCCTTCCATAATTTTTTTTGCTGTTGTTTCCTTTAAACCACCAGGAAAATCTGTATGGTGAATATATTTCTTATATTCATATTTATTTCCTGTCATATGGATTTTATCAGCGTTGATAACAACGATAAAATCACCGCAGTCTTGATTAGGTGTAAAAATTGGTTTATGTTTACCCCTTAAATAGTCAGCAATAACAACAGCCATTCTACCAAGAATCAAATCCGTTGCATCTATTACATACCATTTTCTTTCTACTTCCTTTGGGTTAGCAGAAAAAGTCTTCATTATATTTTTATTAGCCATATATCTTACATAAATTAATATTCATAAATAAATTCTTTTTTACCAATTCTATTCAAGTGGGTTTGGCGAATAGCACTAGTTTTTTATCTAAGATATAATTAAAATAAAACATAATATTAATAAGTCAACAATAAACTCAAAAATTTTAAATATATCTTGCAATTTAAAATTGAAACTGTATTCTTATAAATGTATAATAATTAAGGTTTAGAAAATGTTTAAAAAATTATTTATGTTATTGTTTGTTTTAACATTAGTTTCTGCCTGCGCTTCAAAAGATAAAGTTACAGTTGAAGAAGACTATGACGTAATTGAGAGTTCAGACCAAGCTAATAAAATGAACAAAAAGGCAAACAAGAATGTTGAAGAAGTTTCTGTTCCGGACAGAGTTTACTTCGGTTTCAACAAATACAATATTTCAAATGATTCAGCTGAAATATTGAACCTACAAGCTGAGTGGTTAAAATCAGACCCTAACATCAATATCATCGTTGAGGGCCACTGTGATGAAAGAGGTACTAGAGAATATAACCTAGCTTTAGGCGAAAGAAGAGCTAACGCTGTTAAGAATTACTTAGTTAAACAAGGCGTTCCAGCTAAAAGAATCAAAACAATAAGCTATGGAAAAGAAAGACCAGTATTTGTTGGAACAGGCGAAGCTGTTTGGGCAAAGAACAGGGTTGCTATAACTGTTGTTACAAAATAGTTTAAATTTATTTAAATAAAAAATAGTGCTTTAACCGGCACTATTTTTAATAATATAAAAAATCTAATATTTATCTATTTTATAATAAAACATCCTGCATTTAGCATTATTATCAATTGCAATGTTATATGTATTTGTACCAAATAAATTTGGACCACCACATTCACTTCTTAACTCCCCAGAATTATGTTTACCGTCATCAAACTTTTCATCAACTTTTTTCAATATCCTAGGTTCTAATCCTATATTTGTAGTTAAATTATTTTTAAAATCAATACCAGCATAATATGCTTAAATAGCTTCAAATATTTAAAAAAGGTAGGCGTTATCCAACTTATAAACATACATTAATCAATAATTTATTAAAAAATTATTGACTTATCTTTTTGCCATAATATAGTTGAAAAATGTAAGTATATAATAAATCATGAATAAAATGACAATGGATGAACAGGAGAAACTTACAAGAACTAGCATAAAAAATGAAATAAATAGCATAATTGAAGATTTTTTAAAGGCAGTAATAGAAGGTGATACTGAAATTATGGATGCTATATATAACAATCTTAAAAATAAAAATTTAAACCTATTAAAATTTTTATCATCATCAAATATAGATCCGATGGAATATGCTGCCAAAAATATAAATAATAATAGTACAAAAATTTTTAATTGGTTTGCAGATAAAGAATGATTGAATAGGCAAAATTCAAAAAAATTAGCCATAATAATAAATAGTTCATGCAAAAGTGAGATAAAAAAACGTATAGGAACAAAAATAAAATATATTCTCCTATCATTAAATCATGATGGAGAAAATTTGGAGACCTTTGCGACAAAAACAAAAAAGAAAAATCCAAATAAAGAAACTTCCATGTTCAGTGGAGAACTATAGAGTATTTCTAGAATTAAAAATCTACTTTATCTGGATGAAGTCCTGTAAATCCTTTGCCATTTAAAGTATCAATATAGTCCATATCATCCTGTGAGATTTTAAAATCATAGACCTGATAGTTTTCAATTATCCTGTCGTCGTGCACAGATTTTGGCAGCGGTATAAATCCCTTCTGCAGACTCCATCTTATGCAAATTTGTGAAATGGTTTTATTATATTTCTTGGCAACATCTTTTAAAAGTTCATTATCAAAGGCTTTGCCCCTCATCAAAGATCCCCATGCTTCTAAAACTATTTCATGCTGTTTGCAATAGTCAACTATTTCCTCCTGCTGATATTGCGGATTTAATTCAAGTTGATTGACCATTGGTTTTACGTCGCACTCCTGCATTAGCGGATCTAGATGGTGGACTAAAAAATTACTAACCCCTATGGCTTTAATTTTTCCTTCCCTATATAATTTTTCAAAAGCTCTCCATGTATCAAGATTCCTTTTCAAATAGTCATCCCTATGTCCAGCAACAGGCCAGTGAATTAAATATAAATCAAGGTAGTCCGTATCTAGTTTTTTTAAGCTTTCATTAAAGGCTTTTAAGGTAGTATCATATCCCTGCTCAGTATTCCATAGTTTACTTGTAATAAAAAAGTTGCTCCTATCAAATCCGGATTCTTTGATGGCCTTTCCTATGCTTTCTTCGTTGCCATAGACACTTGCCGTATCTATCAACCTATAGCCAACTTTTATTGCCGTCCTAACTGCATCAACAGCTTTCTTTCCATTTGGAGTTTCAAATGTTCCAAAACCTATTGAAGGTATTTTTAATCCATTATTTAATGTGAGAAATTCAGAAACCATAAACTTTACCTAACAAAATTTATCTAAATTATTTACTACAACTCATAAGTGAAAAAAGCAACAATATTTTAATTTTTTTACAACTTTTTGTATATTTGATGTTGACAAAAAAAATTTTAAGATAATATATTACAGATATTGTTAATAATTAGAGGCAAATCACAATGAATATATCTTTTGATTTATAAACCATACAAAAACTTACAAAAGCAGCGTTTAATCTTGGTAAAATTTATGAAGAAGGCTATAGCGTTAACAAAAATTTTGAAAAAGCTAGTGAATATTATAAGGCAGCAGCAGAAGAAGGAAGCATAGATGCAATGTACGCACTAAGTGATTTATATGAAAAACAAAAAAATGGAATAAAAAAGAATGATAAATAACAATATATTGTTTATATTAATGAAGAATGATATCCTAGTACCATTCTTTTTTTATATATAATAAATGCACTAATTTCCAATCTTCTTTTTATCATCAACTCCAATAGAACCAATTGCATCTCCCAATCCTGACCATCTATTTGTTGATTTGGTTCCAGATGCCCAATTTTTAGTGCCTGTAGAATCAACGTGGTAATGGGTATTCTTTACATCTTCAGCCCATTTTTTCTCATATGGTTTAAGATTTTCAACTAATTTTCTAGCCTCATTTTCCACCGTTCCATCAACCATCTTAGAAATCATTGGATTAAAATAATTAATAGTCCAATTCGTTGTATTTTTCAAATACCCCACAATATCATCATATTTAAATTGGTATCTTGAAAATCCGCCAACTTCATAGGACATAGCTAAAAGCTCAAAATACCTGGCGAATAATTCTTCCATATGATTTTGAAGCTTATAGTTCTTTAGCTCGGTTCTCATAACACTTTCAACGGCTGGTGCAACCTGCAAATGGCTGGCAGTCCTGCCGTTTATATCAGATTCCAAAGCCCTTTTAAAATCTCCATTTATATCAACGCCACTGCTTTTTTCAACAGCATGCGCTATCTCATGCATAATAATATCACTTTCTATTGTTTTTATAACTATCTCATGGGTTAAATTCTTAGAAAACATGCCGCCCATCCTGCTAAAAAACCCCTTAGTTTGGCAATGGCCAGCACATCTATCCCAACTCTTTAATGGTTCAACAACAAAATTTGCCTCTCTTCTTTTGCATTTAGAAACTATAAGATTTAAAGATGGTCTCAAAATTTCCAATTGATACAGCTGTTCAAAACGCCTTAGGAATTTTTCTTTATCTCCATCAAATTTTGCCTTCGTAACCTTTGAAACAATTTCTAAAATCATAGCCATAATAAAAGTTATACAAAATTATAATACAGGATTAAAAAATATAGTCAATTAAATTTTATATCACCTAAACAAGATTTAGCATTTTGTTGACAATTAAAAATTTAACATTAAAATTATACTCGCCCATAGGGCAATTTAGGGTGTAGAAACCTAGTCATTGCATAGAAATATGTAAAATTGTTCTATAGGCTTTCTGTTTATATAGTAAGCGGGAGCCTGTAGGATATAAGCCTACTTGTAGGGAAACCTACAGGAGTCTATGACTGACTTTCTAACTCCCGCACTTTTAGTTTTTTCTAACTGTGCGATTTTTATTTAATTTTTAATAAAAGGAGTAAAAAATGGAAGAATTGTATAAACAGTTAATGAATATAAAAAATATAAACGATGGTCTAATAAGGTCAAATGACTGGCAATATAAAAGACAAGCTTTTGAAGTTTTAGTAAAGGAAATAAAATTATTTGAATATGATTTTATTTCATATTACATAAATCATGTATGTGAAAGAAGAACTTTTAATAAAAAACACTTATTTTTAAAATAGGTGCGGAGGTTAAAATAACTGAGATATTCAGCCCTCAGGTTTTTAATCTATGTAAGAACATAAACTTGGACATTCTCCCAAGACTCCGCTTTTTATTTTGCTAAAAAGCATGAGGCCTACTTGGAAAATTAGAACTTATACGGATTTTAAACCGCATTTGCCAAAGGCCACATCTAGTTTTACAAACTATAAATAATTAGTCAATAATTATTATAGATAAAAAAACAGCACTTGGGTCAAGACAAGTGTGGAGGTTAAAGAAATCGAACACATCGACCCCTAGGATTTTAGCCTATATAAACTATAGACCTGGACATGACCTAGACCTCCGCCCATGTTTAACTCAATTATATCCTATAGTTAAAAAATCGAAACTCAAGGAATTTTTACAAAAATTGATATAAAATTAAACAGCTTGATATTTTATTATAATAATATATATTTTTCATAGCCAACTAGATTTTTAATATGGAAAAAATATTTAATGATATAAATGATATAACTAAAATTTCAAATGAACAGTTTGAAAAGCTGCAAAACTATGTAAATTTTTTATTGGACTATAATAATAAAATTAATCTAATAGGAAAATCAACGGTTGAGGATATTTGGAATAGGCATATTGTTGACTGTCTGCAAATAGTTAGGCTAATTGGAAATAAAAATATAAAAATAGCAGACCTAGGAAGTGGTGCAGGGTTACCCGGAATACCGCTGTCAATAGTTGGAATATCTAATGTTGAACTATTTGAAAAATCACCAAGAAAATGTGAATTTCTGGAATTGACTAAAAAATATTCAAAAAATAAAATCGTTGTGAGAAATGAAAATCTATATGAAGTAAAAGATAATAGCTTTGATTTAATAGTTTCACGCGCCTTGGCAAGTATAGATATTCTATTGACCTTTTCCCAGAATCTAATAAAAGAAAATTCTGAGTTAATTTTTTTAAAGGGCAAGAAAATATATGAAGAACTGGACGAGGCTAAAAAACATTGGAATATTGAATATCAACTGTTTGATAGTCTAACTTCTTGTGAGGGGAAAATTATAAAAATTAAAAAATTCTCTAGAAAATAATTTTAGTAGACAAAATTTATAATAATATTTTTATTCTCTGAAGTGCTGTCTGTTATAATTTTCCTGCTGTACTTGTTTATCAAACAAGGTGTTTTCTTGTCATAATTACAATAGTAGAAATTGCCCTTTAGATAATATACAGAGTTATTGTCAAGTTCGGGAACAGACAATATGCTGTTTTCTAAAATCTGGGTTTTACTATAGGCTTTTATCAGTATAGCGCTTTTATTTTCCCTATCTTCTTTATATAATGTTAAAGATTGTGGCGCCATTTCTTCAAATGAGTATCCATTTTCTAAATTAATATTGATTTTAATATCATCTCCGCCTTTAACTGTAATTTCCTTTACATTATTTATATTTAAAAATTCGTCCTCTACACCTTTTAGTTTATTATATTCATAGCCAAACGATATATCTATAACCTTTGTGGCTTTAGTATTTTTATCCAGCTGCACGAATTTCTTGTCATCTTCATTAGTTATATATAGCTTGTCCCTGTAATCAACGATATCGGTTGGGAGATTATAGATAGTCTTGCCGTTATTTGCGCTATATTCTTTTATTTTATTGTCCTTAACCTTTAGAATCCTATTGTTAAACTTGTCAACAAAATAAAATCCTGTCTCATCTATATGGAAATTATTATTTCCTTTTATTTTAACTTCGCTATTTTCATTAAGCTTTTCAAAATCTAATTCCATATTGATTTTATTGTCCCTATCAATGCTGTATAATCCGTAGTTATTCATTGATATAAAATATATTTTATTGTTAAATTTAACTAGCTTGATTATAAATTTATCGCAGTCAACGCATTCAATTTTACTTAATTCGTCATTCTTTAAATTGTAGCTTAATAGTTGATTGTCTCCGGCTGTTGCGATTATTAGTTTATCATTCAATATCTCTACATCTATTGGCCTTTTTAACATCGGATTGTCCTTCACTAGGGTTGATACTTCAAGCGTTTGGAGATCAACTTTTCTAATGGAGTTATTGCATATATCTGCAACGTATAGAATTTTATTGTTCTGTATAGCTAGACCAGAAGGATAGCAGAATGTAGCGTTAACTCCGCTTCTGTCTTCGTCTCCGTTCTGTCCATTGCCTATTTGATTTACTATATTCCCATTTATGGTCATTATATATATCTTTTTGCCCTTTGAGTCAGCGACTATAAAGTATGGTCCATTGTTGGTTCCATCAATTCTATGTATATATTTTATGTGGTTAAGGGATTTTATGAATGATTCTGGATTATTGTTCTTTTCTAGATACAAATCCAATTTGTCCTTATTAAATCTAGGATTCTCGGCCATTAGGTTGTTTATTGCTGTTGATATAGTATTTTCGCTGGCATTTTCTGCTAGGAATGTGTTTGCAACCATTCCTTTTGTATCAACTAATACAAAATATCTGTCAGCATTGCCGATATTGCTATCACGCAGGTCAAAATTGGCAATGTTGATGGTTGGTCGCTCAATATTATTTTTAATTATATAATTTATAATAGTATCTTTATCAAGAACCATATTGTCAGTTATAATATCTATTATAGCTACTTTATTTTTGAATTGTTTTTCCAGTCTGTTAGCCAAATCAACTGAAAAGATATATGAAAAATCCTTTATATCATATACATTTAATAGTATAATTCTACCCTTTAGCTCTTTTAGGTTAAGTTCTCTTATATTAAATATTGATTTATTCTGCTCTCTAAAAATAGAACCTATAAGGTTGTCTTCATACTTATCAGTGATACTATAATCTTTTTTAATGAAGTGCCTAATTGTTAAAAATAAAAAAACTAATGTTAATAATAAAGCTAATATTAGCATTATTTTTTTGAAATTATAATTACGCTCCCTTCTAAAATTACGTCTTCTAAAAATCATACTGCCTTCAAAAATTCATAAAAAACTCTACCCACCCCAGGGTAGAGTTTGCAAAAGAAAAATTAGTAATTCTTTCTCTTTCTTTTTGTTCTAGTTTTACTTTCTTGCTCTTTTCTCTTTCTCATTTCGCAAGGTTTTTCAAACTCTTTTCTTCTTCTTGCTTCTCTAACTTTTCCTTCTTTTTGTGTTTTTTTTCTGAATAGTCTAATAGCAAATTCTAATTTGTTTTTATCCGGAACGATAACAGCTACCAATTAACTTACCACCTTTACTGCTTTTATTAATATATCATTCGTATATAATATAAAAACTTTTTTTTAAGTCAAGAAAAAATAAATCATCTTAAAATAATTACTTAAAAGCTTGTATTTTATAGAAAATTACTTTATTAATTAGATTGTAGCAATCATCTAGAGGTAGACATGTATAATCAAGAAAATTTCAAAGAGGTAACGAGGCAGCCTATCAGCGTCAAAAAGCCAGAAGAAAAAGATTTTGAAAAATTCAAAGAAAATTGCAATAGAATTCTAAATAATTGTGTCAAACCAAAAATTTATATAGATTTGATCCGAAAAGGCTCAAAAAAGATGCTGAAAGATTTAAAAAAAGCAAAATATATCTGGATTTTATAGCAAGTTGTCCTCCAGTTGAAAAAGATATTGATAATTCCTTTGAAGCTATTCTATTAAGGACTAGAGAAAGAATTAGAAAAAATGAGTCAAAAAGGGCTAAAACAATTGGTTATTAAAAAATTGTTGAAATAATATTTTTTAACTGCATAATATTTTTATTAACATAAAAAGGTAATAAAAATATGCCAAGTTTTGATGTGGTTTCACAAATTGACTACCAGGAAGTTCTAAACGCTATAAATGGCGTTCAAAGGGAGATTGGAAATAGGTACGATTTTAAAAATGTTAAATGGTCTTTAGATCTAGATAAAAAAGAAAAACAGTTAGTGATTACTGCTGGAAGTGATTATACACTAGGTCAAATACATAATTCTTTAAAGGGATGTTTTTCAAAGAGAGGGCTTGATCCAAGGGCATTGGATTTTAAAGATCCCGAAAAGGCTACTGGAAACAGCTTAAGACAGACCGTAAAAATAAAAGAGGGAATTGAGCAGGAATTTGCTAAAAAAATTACAAAGGCTATAAAGGATTCTAAGCTTAAAGTGCAGTCATCAATTCAGGGACAAGAATTAAGGATAACAGGAAAAAGCAGGGATGATCTGCAGCAGACAATCCAATTAATAAAGGATTTAAATTTAGATTTGCCATTGCAGTATATTAATTTTAGAGATTAATAAATAATTTAATTATTATAAATACTTATTTAAATAAGTATTTATACATTTTTAAAATCAACACACTAGTTAATAATCGCAATATTAATCTAGAAATTTTCTATTATTTTTAAAAAATCTTCTATGTAACTGTTAAAAATTCTGCCATTTTTAATTATTAATTTATATTGAGAATTCGGAAATAGGTGATCAACGTTTTTGCATATTATGTCTTCATCTTTAAATTTATTAAATTTTGTATATATTTCCGAATAAAAATGAATACCAAGATTTAATTTTACAAAACATTTTATGGATTCCCAATCGCCATTTACGAATTTTATATTGCCATCAAGATTATAGTTTTTTATAATTTGTAAAAATAGATCCATATAGTCATATTTATCCATCATTAGTATATTTTGTTTTTTTAAATCGTCGTAGGTTATATCTTTATCTTTTTTTATAGCCAGTGGATTATTTTTATGCATAATAATATTTGGTTTAAAATCATATAAGTCTTTATATATAAACTCTGGGGATACATTGTTTGTGGTCCAAATTACTATATCAACCTCTTCATCTATAAGTTTTTTAGTGCTTTCTAAAAATGGAATATTAAATATCGTAAATTTTACGTCATTATACTTTTCTTTGAATATTCTTATATATTCTGGCAGTAAATAACAAATAACTGTATGAGTAGCGGCAATTTTTATTTCCTTTATATTATCCATTTTGAGATCAGTATAAAAATGCTCAAATAAACCATCTACACTTTGCAATATTTTAACAGCGTTATTATAAAACTGTTTTCCATTATCGTTTAGTAGCAGTTTTCTTTTATTTGTTCTATCAAATAGCTCTAGCCCAATATCTCGTTCTAGTGTTATAATTTGTTTACTGACAGTAGCAGCCTCAAGGTTTAAATTTCTTGCTGCTCTATTTACAGAACCAAATCGTACTACCGCACAAAAACCCCTTATCTGATTTAATCTATCTTTTTTATAATAAAATTTTTCAGGCATATTATAATTTATAAAATTATTAATGGCAGTTATAGTATAAACTTTTTTTTGATACTTATCAAGAGAAATGACATATTTTTTGCTTTTATTTAAATGATTTCATGTTATTATATAATTAGTAATTGACTATTATATTAAAATATGAGTGACACAGTAACATTAATGAAAGAAATTGGTTCTGCTTCTGAATATTTTATAGAACCAGAAGTTTTTGATTTTTTTATTAAACCTGAGTTTATAAAATTTATAGAGAATACATTTATTGGTGGCGGTTCTAGTGTTTTAAAGGGTAAAAAAGTAGAGGAAACCCATATAACTGCAACAACTGAACTTATTAATAGTTTAAGACTTAATAGTGAGCAAAGATTTTTACATGTTATTGGGCTGTCTGGTTCTGGAAAATCAGAAATTAGAAAGCAATTACCACGTGATACTCCTTATTTTCCTTTGGATGAGAGATTAAAACCATATTTAAGTATTCCACAGGTTCAAGCATTTCCATTGTTTCAAACTGATGGTAAGTTTGATGCAAAGAAATTTGAATATGCTATGTATTGTGCAGCTTTTGCATCTGGTAAATATACAAATTATATTATTGACCATTCTGGTGGTTCACCTCTACAACCTGGACTTCAGGCTTTAGTGGAAGGTCTAGCTGGTAACGAAAATCATGCTATTCATTTAGATGTTGATAAGAAAGTGATAGCGGATAATATAGCTAATACGGTTATGTATGATAACTGGACTAGTGTTAAGGAACCCGTTAGAGATTCTATTGGTGTTGAACTTGGATTAGTAGCTAAAGGTTATGAAAAAACTGATCCATCAAGGGCAACCTTAGCGGCATATGAAAAAGGCGAAGCTCAAGATAAACCAGCTGGTATTGTTTTAGCTGATTTAAGGGCTAGGTATAGAGTATTCTGTGATGCTAACATTCAATTTAGTAGTACAACAGAAAGAATGGAGCAGTTTGCAAAAGAATTATCTATAAAAAAATTTCAGGAATATTGTGAAAGAACACAAACATTGACTTCCGCTGAAGATGCACTTGATAAATTTAAATTATCTGATGAAAATAAGCAGTTAGATGAAGAGTTAGAAATGCTTAGATTGCATAGACTTAAGGCTTTAGAGTATGTGGAAGATAACGAGTGGAGAAGAGATCAGTTTAGTAGATTTAATAGAAGAACTAAAATTAGCCATGATGTTGATAAAGCAGCTCAAATGATTATTAATTATATGGGAAGAAAACAGAGAGTTGATGATATTACTAAAAGATTAAATAGTATTGTTACACATATGAAATCTGATGGAAGATTAAATGAAGAGGAAGTATTAGTTTGTCAAAATTTAACCCAAATTGAAGCCCAGACAGATGTTTATCTGTTTGATATGCATGGTGTAATTCATAGCGGTGGAGAAATCCCTCAAAAAACTTTAAAGTATTTAGAATATTTAAGGTCAATAGGTAAAACTGTTGTTATAGCTTCTAATGATGTAAGATCTGGCTCTGCTTATATTGATGCAATAGCAAAAGATAAAGGTTTAATTGCTGGTAAACATTTTGACTATGCAATTACGTCCGGCGATGTTTTTGCTAGAATGTTAAAATCTGGTGCAGTTGAACAGAATATAAAAGATGTAAGAGCGAAATTTGGTCAAAATATTGTAGGAAGACCTATAAGGATATTTATCCAGGATGACTATGCTAATGTAAGTATATTCCCTTCTGATAAATTTACTATAGTTGATGATATTGATCAAGCTGATGCGGTTTTAACTGGTAGTCCAAGAAGTGCTGGAAAAAGAATTTTGATAGAGAATGAAGCAACTTATTTGGCTGAAAGAAAGGTTGTAATAGATAAAATAATTGAAAGAAAATTGCCAATTATAGTACCAAATCCAGATACTGAACTTCCATTTGATGGTCCTGATTTTGGTCTTGGTTACCAAACAATAGGTTCCGGAAGAATGGCCGATATTTGTGAAGCAGATGGTGTTCATGTTATTAGAACTGGAAAACCAAGTAGCAATTACTATGATTGTGTAAAACAGATGCTAGCTGAAAAAGGAAAAGGTAGTGTTCCTAATGAAAGAATTGCAATGATTGGCGATAGTTTTGGCACAGATATAATTGGTGCAAATGATGCAGGTTTTAGAACGGTTGCTGTTGCAAATGATAGAAGTAATGTTGGCCTTATGGTGGCAAAAAGGGAAAAAAGTTTTATTGAATGCTTGCCAGATAAAAGAACAAGACCTTCTGTTTTTATACAGAGTGTAATTTAACTGTTAGTTCGTATATTTAACAATAAAGTTTTATAGCCTTTGGTGCTGGATTTGAAGATCCAGCACTATATTAAATAAAAATTATTCATATTTATAAAAAACTAGCATTTTTTGTTAAAAAAATGTTATTTTTAAAATGTGTTGATTTTTAATATAGTAATAATATAATTCAGCTATTAATATAAAAATGTGTATATTTCTATGAATAATATAATAAATACTATTATTTTTGATCTTGATGGAGTTATTACATCAACAGATGAATATCATTATTTAGCATGGGGTGAAATTGCTAAGGAACTTGGCATTCCTTTTGATAGGAAAATTAATGAACAATTTAGAGGTGTAAGCAGGGATGATTGTGTTACTATACTGTTGAAAAAATATAATGGCGATGTTAATCAAGATTTTAAAAATGAAGTTGCTACTAAGAAAAACGAAATATATAAGGAGTATTTGAAAAAAATAACTCCAGAATCTGTAGGTGATGATGTAAAAAACGCACTTAGCGAGTTAAAAAAACGTGGATATAAGCTTGCAATAGGTTCTTCTAGTAAAAATACGCCGCTTATTTTAAAGCAGATAGGTTATGATAATTTTTTCGATGCTATATCTGATGGAAATCAAATCAAGAATAGTAAACCACATCCAGAGGTATTTTTATTAGCAGCTCAGAAACTTAATAAACAGCCAAGTGAATGTCTTGTTGTTGGTGATGCAGAGGCTGATATACAGGCTGCTATTGCGGGTGGTATGAAATCTGCAGCTATTAGCCATGCTGCAAAGATGAGGCTTGGTGATTACCAATTAAATACGCTATTAGATTTATTAAATAAAAAAAAAAATGGTTAATTTACCATGATTGA
>CALXSC010000002.1 GCA_944391025.1 uncultured Rickettsiales bacterium | reverse complement strand
GTCTGCATGAAGTTGGAATTGCTAGTAATCGTAGATCAGCACGCTACGGTGAATACGTTCTCGGGTCTTGTACACACTGCCCGTCACACCATGAAAGTTCTTTTCGCCTGAATTATGTGAGCTAACCCGTAAGGGAGGCAGCATAACACGGTGGGGGGGATGATTGGGGTTAAGTCGTAACAAGGTAACAGTAGGGGAACCTGCGGTTGGATTACCTCCTTTAAAGAGAATAAAATTAATCTTAGGATTAATTTGATAATCTCCATATATTACGCCTATCGCCTTTATTATTTTACTATGTTGATAACTTATATTTAAAAAACAATCTAAACGTCCTATTTTTTAGGACGTTTTTTTGTATTATTTCTATTATTATTTCTATTGATATCTTTATTTGTATATTAAAGTATATATAAGATTTGATTTTTAAAATCTTTTCTTTATATTTTAGATTGTTAATTAATTTTACAATATGATTAGGAAGATTTTAGATATTTTAGGATTTATCCCTAAAAATGGTTGCAAAGGTATATATTTTAAAAAATATAACAATATAGGTAAAGAACTTAATATAAATCTGCTTGAAAATTCTAATGGAGAAATTGATAAAGTCAATTCAAAAATTAATTACAAAGATTTAGGAATAACAGTTATTAGGGAAACTACAAGTAATTTATCACAAAATGAAAGTTTAGTAATTCTTGAATGTGTTGATAGATTACTTGAAAAAGGTTATTTACCAGAAAATATAGTATTAGAAAAAGATTGGGGTTTGGGACATAAAACAAAAGGAAATTTAGATATTGAAGTAGTAAAAAATAATAAAGCCATTTTTCTAATAGAATGTAAGACTTGGGGAACTGAATTTGAAACTGAAAAAAATAAAATGTTAAGAAATGGTGGACAATTATTTACATATTTACAACAAGAACAAGATGTATTAGCTATATGTTTATATACATCAAAAGTTGATAATAACAAAATTGAATATCAAAATTTAATAGTTAAAAATTCAGAAAAATGGAAGGGGCTAAATCAAGATGAGAGATTTACATATTGGAATAAAGAGTTTAAAGATAATGGTATTTTTGAGAAATATGTTCCATTATTTAAACTTGAATCGAGAGCTATTAGACATAATACATTAAAAATATTAGATAAAGATATTGGAAACAAAATATATTTAAACTTTTTAGAAATTTTAAGACATAATTCAGTTTCTGATAAGCCTAATGCATTTAATAAAATGATGAATTTATTTTTATGTAAAATTACAGACGAGCAATCAGAGGATGATCAAGAATCAGATTTTCAAATAAAAGCAGATGATAAAGATGAAGATATTCTAATTAGATTAAATAATTTATATAATAGAGGAATGAAAGAATTCTTAGGTATAGAAATATTAGATATAGATAGCAATAAAATAGCAGAAATTATTAATAATATAAGGGATGAAAACACTAAAAATGAAGCAAAAAATCAATTTGAATATTTAAGAATTAAAAAAAGCCAAGAATTTAATTTTATAGATATAGCAACAGATCAAGATTTTAAAGAAAATACTAGTATTTTAAGAGAAATTATAACAATATTGCAAGATTATAAATTAAGATATACACAAAAACACCAATTTTTAGGAGATTTTTTTGAAAAATTATTAAATGACAGTTTAAAACAAGAATCAGGACAATTTTTTACTCCAATACCTATATGTGAATTTATTATAAATTCGCTTCCATTAACAAATATAATTTATAATAAAATTAATAATGAAGACAGAAACTTTTTACCATATAGCATTGATTTTGCATGTGGAACAGGACATTTTTTAACAGAATTAATGGAAAAAATACAAAATAATATTAACAATATTGATAATACAGACTTAAAAACAAGTTTTCAAAAACAAAATTTATCAGTTTATAAAAGTGGTTATAATGGTTGGGCTAAAGAATTTATATATGGTATAGATAAAGATAAAAGACTTGTAAAAGCAACAAAAATATCTTGTTTTTTAAATGGTGATGGTGATGCAAATATTATAGCTGGTGATGGACTTGATAATTTTTATTATAGCACTACATATAAAGATAAATTACATCTTAATTCAAATAAGCAAGATAATGAAAATTTTGATATATTAATTTCTAATCCACCTTATTCAGTAAATGCTTTTAGAAACTACATAAAAAATAATTCTAATAGTTTTAATTTATTTAGTTATTTAACAGATAATAGCAAAGAAATTGAAGCTTTATTTATTGAAAGAATGAAACAATTATTAAAAACTAATGGAATAGCTGGAATAATATTACCAACTAGTCTTTTAACAAATTCTGGAATACACGAAAAAGCAAGAGAAATAATTTTACAAAACTTTAAAATAATCTCATTTGTTGATTTAGGAACAAATGCATTTATGGCTACTGGTACAAAAACTACAATTTTATTTTTACAAAAAAAAGAAAATATTTCAAAGAATATTATAAATAATATAGAACAATTTTTTAATACAAAACAAGATATTACATCTAATTGTATTGAAAATGTTTTTTCAAAATATTGTGATTTAGTTTATAATCTTGAATTAAAAGATTATTTATCAATTTTAAATTTAAACCCAACAGAAAAAGCAAAAGAACATGATATTTATAAAGAATATATAAAATTATTTAATGAAGAATTTGAAAAAGAAAAACAAAAAAATTTAAACAAATTAGAATATCTTGAAAACAAAATAAAAGAGACAGAAAAAGAAAAATTATTATATTTTATATTATCTTATAATCAAAAAGTAGTGATTGGAAAATCGGGAGAAAAAGATATAGAGAAAACTTTTTATGGATATGAGTTTAGCAATAGGAAAGGTCAACAAGGTATTAATATCTATAGAGATAATGAAAATAAAATTATTTCTAAAATGTTTAATGAAAATGACTTATATGATACAAATAAATTAAATTCATATATTTTAAGAAATTTTAATAATGAAGATCTTAAACTTGAAATTAAAAATATAAAAGAAAATAAAGATCATGATTTAAATAATCATATTGATTATTGTAACTTATGGCAAATGATGAATTTTGAAAATTCAACTTTTGATAAAAACATAAGAATTGATAATATAAAAAATAAAGACAATGATAAAAAATCAAAATGGGGGTTAGCCAGGCTTAGAGATATAGAAAATATTATAATTACTTCTGGTAATAATGCTCCACAAAAAAAAGATAATATTAAAGAATATTTTACTACAAGTTTAAATGATGGTTTTCCATTTATAACAGCTGATAATCTTAATTATACTTCTATAGACGGATATATAATACCATTGGAAAAAAATTTTATAACAAAAAAAGCTATTAATGATTATAAATTGAATTTATTTTTTGCAAATTCAATTTTATTTCCAAAAAGTGGTTTATCTATAAATACAGATAATATAGGAATGTTAAAAAATGATTCATATGTTGTAAATCATTTAGCAATAATATATATTGATAATTTAATTTTATTAAAATATTTATTCTATTTTTTACAAAAATATAAAATTTCAAATCTAAGTTCCAACGATTCTGACTATCCTACAATAAATTTGGAACGAGA
This sequence comes from uncultured Rickettsiales bacterium, assembly GCA_944391025.1. GTDB lineage: Bacteria > Pseudomonadota > Alphaproteobacteria > Rickettsiales > UBA1997 > CALXSC01. The sequence goes on along the minus strand of CALXSC010000002.1, from coordinate 9,422 downwards.
TTTAAAAAATTTTAAACTTCCACTACCTCCAAAAGAGATACAAGAAAAAATTGTAAACGAAATAGAAAATATAAATAAACAAAAAGAAGAAAAAGAAAACAAAATTGAAAAATTAAATAATCATATTCAAGAAATTTTTAAGTATAATAAGAGTGATTTAAAAAGCTTTAAGTTGATAGATATTTGTAGAATTAAAAAAGGTCAATCAATAACTAAAAGTCAAGTTTTATCTATGGGTAATATACCAGTTATAGCTGGTGGTTTATCAAGTCCATATAATAATACTAAAAGCAATTATGATTGTGAAACAATAACAGTTTCAGCTTCTGGAGCTAATGCCGGATATGTTTGGTTTCATAATTATCCAATTTGGGCATCTGACTGTATAGTAATTACTTCAGAGAACAATATTTTAAAATATATTTTCTATTATTTAAAAGGTATTCAAGAAGAAATATATACTCTTAAAAAAGGGCAAGCTCAACCACATGTTTATACAAATGATTTAAGTAACATTAAAATTCAACTGCCAGATTTAGAAACACAAAAAAATGTTGTTTCTAGAATAGAGGTAATAGAAAAAGAAATTGAAAAAATAAAAAGTGAAGTTGAAAATTTAGATAAAGAAAAAGAAGATGTTTTAAACAAGTATTTATATGAAGAATAATTTTGGTATTAAAAATTTTTTTCTTGAAAAATAATAATGTTAATATATTATCATGCTAGAATAATATAATTAATGGGAGATAATTATATGCTAAAGAAAATTGTTCTTAATGGGAAGACTAAGCTGAAAGGTGAAATTAAGGTATCTGGTGCTAAAAACGCAGCGCTGCCTATTATTGTTTCTAGTTTATTGTGCAATGGAACTTTAAAACTTGGCAATATTCCTAACCTGGTTGATATTACAACTCTAATACATTTATTAAATCACCTTGGTGTGAAAATGGCTCTAGATGGTGATCTGACAAATAAGGGAAATGGCAAGGTCATAGAGCTTGACGCCAGAAATTTAACAAATTATGTAGCTCCATATTCAATAGTTTCTCAAATGAGAGCTTCTTTTATTGTTCTTGGTCCTCTATTGGCAAGATTTGGAAAGGCTGAAGTTTCCCTGCCTGGCGGATGCGCAATAGGAAGCAGGCCTGTAGATATTCATTTGGCTGCATTTGAACAAATGGGTGTTGAGATAGAAATAGATGAAGGCTATGTTAAGGCAGTGGCTAAAGATGGAAAATTGCATGGTGCTGATATAAATTTAAGATTTCCCTCTGTTGGTGCAACACAAAATATTATGATGGCTGCATGTTTGGCCGAAGGTATAACAAGAATCAGCAACGCAGCAATGGAACCAGAAATTGTTGATTTGGCAAATTGTTTAAACGCGATGGGAGCTAAAGTAAAAGGTGCTGGCACTATTGATATAGAAATAGAGGGTGTAAAAGAACTGCATTCGGCTGAATATAATGTAATGGGCGATAGAATTGAGGCAGCCAGTCATATGATAGGGGCTATAATGACAGATGGTGATTTAACTATTTCTGGTTTAGAATTTTATGAAGTTCTTGAAGATTTGATTAAAAAATTAGAAACAATTGGCGCTGATATTAAAAAAGTTAGCAAAAATACTATAAATATAAAAAGAGGTAAGGAAAAATTAAAGCCTATAGATATAGTTACAGAGGTTTATCCTGGATTTCCTACGGACATGCAGGCACAAATAATGACGCTACTAGCTATGATTGATGGTGATTCAACGGTTGATGAAACTATATTTGAAAATAGATTTATGCACGTTCCTGAATTAAATAGAATGGGAGCGAACATATCAGTTATTGGAAATAAGGCAATAATAGAGGGAAAAGAAGATTGTTTTAAAAATGCGCAGGTTATGGCAAGTGATTTAAGAGCTTCTGTTTCTTTAGTTTTAGCTGGCCTTTGCGCTGAAGGAAAAAGTGAGGTTAATAGAATATATCACCTTGAAAGGGGCTACGAATTTCTGTCCGATAAATTGAACAACTGTGGTGCAAACATACAGGTTGTATATGATGGAAATCAGGAATAGCTCTATATTAATAATTGGTAATGACATAACTGTGAATGAATCTCTAGAAGAAGTATTTGCCAGTTATGACATTGCCTACTTTTCAAATAAAAATTTTAGCAGTCATGATTTTAAAAAATATAATTTAATCATATTGGATGACTTTGAACTTAACCAAAAAACAATGGAAGATTTATTAAGCCATAATAATATAATTAATATTTCCAGTAACCACTATGATGGCATTATTAATTTAGCAAGACCATTTTCACTGCAAAACCTATTTTTTACTATTAATAATTTTTTATTAAAGAAAAATAAAATTATAGAATTTAGAGATTTTACTATTGAAGATAATATATTAAAGATTGGTGATTTGGAAATTGAGTTTGGAAATAAGGAAGTTTCTTTAATAAAGTATCTTTTTAATAATTTATCTGTTTCAAAAAATGATCTGTTGGAGAATATATGGGGCTATAATGAGGAAATGGAAACTAAGGTATTGGAAAATACAGTAAATAAAATAAAGCAGAAATTTAAGTCTGTAAACATCACGGATTTTATTGTATCTGATGATGGTAAATATAAAATAAATACTATTTATAAATAATAAAATATTTTTTCTTGATTTTAATAATGGGTAAATATATTTTTTTATTATATATTACTAATATGATATAAAATATGAAAAAATTCTCCAAAATTCGGGGGGGGGGGTTAATAACTTAAAAAACCCAAAAAATAATCAAAATAAAAAAATATCAAAAGCTTTAGCTTTTTCTTTAATAGAATTATCAATTGTTTTAATTATAATAGGTCTCCTGGTTGCAGGTGTAACGGGTGGTGCCAGTTTGATTGAGAGTGCTAAGACTAGAGCGATTTTAAACGAAATCAGAAATTATAAACAGGCAGCATACACTTTTTATGCTTCAAAAGGGAGATTGCCCGGCGATTTAAATGGAAGTGGAAAGATAGGTTTATATTCAAATCAAACATACAGTGTCGGTGATTTTGCATCGCCATATGACGTTGCTGGAGATGAGTATGGAATACCTATTGATAAAAATGCTCCATTTGTTGATTTATATTTAGAAGGGGTTATTGATTTTCAACCAAAAAACGTTTCTAGCAGCAATTATGGTATTGCTACTCCATATTTTTTGAATAAGAACGATTCTTTATATTATGAATATCAAGGAGATTCAACATTAACTGATCAAAATAATTACAGATATCGAATACCATATGGAAATTATATTACAATATTTGGTTTAACTACAGATAATCAGACTACTGGAAGTAGTTCATACATAAATAAACCAAAAATTGTAAAATATATTGATGAAAAAATTGATGATGGGAAATACAATGGTGGAAAAGTAAGAAGCTGTTGTAATGGTAAAAATGGTTGGGGAAAAAGTAGTTTTGAAGAAGGAATAGAAGATAAAAAATATCTTTGCCAACATACATTTGTGTCATTGGATTTATAGAATCGTTTTCTGCTATTTTGCAGTTGGGTTTTTTAATTGCTCTACGCTTTATAGTTAAGAAATTAAAAGATTCCATAATTTTCCTGTTTTGTGCTCGCATAACATTGTTAATACTGTGGTTTATGCTATAATCCAAAGAAAAATATACAAGAAAAATAAACCTTATGCAATAGGAACTTATTGCAATCGCAAGTTTGTTGCTAAGTTGAAGTTTGCTGGAGAAAAATAAATAGTCACAAACCAAGTTGGCGACAGTTTTTCATATCTATTTTTTTCCAGCTTTTTTGGTAGTTTTTTCCTTTGCAGCAGATTCCTTTGGCTTCTTTTTTGGGACTGCAGCCTTTTTTACCATTGCGGTTTTATTGGATTTTTTCTTTTCTGCTTCAGGCTTTACATCTTTTTTCTTAATGTTTTTAGCTTCAGCGTCTTTTTCAATTTCTTTTTCAATTGATTCAGGATTAAACATTGATAGGTTAATTTTGCTATAATCAACTTTGTCTTTGTCAAAATCTCTATCTATTTTTTCACCCCTTAGAAGTTTTTCAACCTGTTCTCTGTCAAGAGTTTCGTATTTTAATAGAGCTTCTGCCAAGGTGATTAAATCCTGTTTTTTATTTTTTAATATTTCTTCAGCTTTCTTTTTTTGGGTTACTATTATATTTTTGATTTCAGAATCAATTAAATCCAAAGTTTCGTCAGAGCTTCCCTCTAGCTGATAGGTTTCACCGGCATGTCGTTTTCTTTCATAGTTTACAGGACCGAGTTTATCACTAAATCCATAGACTGTAACCATTCTTTCAGCCAATCTTGTAGCCTGTTTTATGTCGGAACTCGCACCGCCTGTAACCTTGTCAGCACCAAGTATCATTTCCTCAGCTATTCTTCCGCCGAATGATACCATGATTTCTTCAAGCATTTGAATTTTGTTCTCATAGTTTTTATCGTCTTCCGGTAGGAATGAAGTAACACCGCCAGCTCTGCCTCTAGGAATTATAGTTACTTTGTGCAATGGATCAACATTTTTGCAATTTAGAGCGACTATTGTATGCCCAGCCTCATGGTATGCTGTCAGCTTCCTGTCTTCAGGCTTCATAGGCCTATTTTTTCTAGATAGTCCCATTATAATTTTATCAGTTGCTTCTTCAACCTCTTCCATAGTTATTCTTTTTCTGTTTGCTCTAGCTGTTAGAAGTGCGGCTTCATTTACTAGATTTGCCAGGTCAGCCCCAGAAAATCCTGGTGTAGCCTTTGCTATTACGCTTAAATCCACATCGGATGCTAGCTGTACTTTTTTTGCATGAACTTCTAGAATTTCCTCTCTTCCCTTATAGTCTGGCAGATTTACTGTGATTTGCCTATCAAATCTTCCAGGTCTCATTAAAGCCTTATCTAATACATCTGGTCTATTGGTTGCTGCAATTACTATAATTCCCTCATTGCCTTCAAATCCGTCCATTTCAACAAGCAATTGGTTAAGCGTCTGTTCTCTTTCGTCATTTCCTCCGCCTATGCCAACACCCCTATGTCGTCCAACCGCGTCAATTTCATCTATGAATATTAGACAAGGTGCATTTTTTTTAGCTTCTTCAAACATGTCTCTAACCCTGCTTGCGCCTACGCCGACAAACATTTCAACAAAGTCAGAACCTGATATGAAAAAAAATGGAACTTCAGCTTCGCCCGCTATTGCTCTTGCAAGCAATGTCTTGCCTGTACCAGGTTCGCCTATCAACAGGCATCCCCTAGGTATTCTTGCGCCAACCTTTGTATATTTATCGGGTTCCTTTAGAAAATCCACGAGTTCCTCAACTTCTTCCTTAGCTTCGTCTATACCTGCTACATCCTTAAAAGTAACCTTTCCCTTCATCTGCACTAGCTTTGCCTTTGATTTTCCAAATTTAAAGGCACTGCTGGCACCGCTGCTTGCACCTTTCATAAAATAAAACCATAGAGCTATCAGGAGAATAAATGGAGCCCAGCCTAATATTGCGCCAAGAATTCTATCGCTTTTAGTTACTATTGGCAGCACCTTTACATCTATATCTTTTTCTTTTAATTCTTTAACCAAATCAGGATATTCCGTTGAGAGCGTAGAAAAATCTCTTCCGTCTTTTAATTGCCCAGTAATATCCCTTCCTCTTATATTAACCTTTTGAATTTCGCCATTATCTACTTTTTTTAAAAATTCAGAAAATATAATTTCATTTTTTCCCTGCGCATCAGGATTAAAAATATTTGAAAATATAAATATGGCACCTATAATTAATAACCAGGTTAAGATATTTTTCTTAAAGTTTCTATTCATTGAATTTTTTTTAATTTTTACCTTATATATATCTAATCATTTTTTTGAAAATTTCAAGTTTTATATTAGTTTCATTTTATAAATATTTTTTTATATTGATTTTTTTAAAAAAGAATTATATTTTAAATCTATAAGTTCATAAAGTAAAATTTAAATGATAGATTTAAGCTCATTAAATAATAATCAAAATGTAGAAAATAAGGAAAGCAGGGCAATAAATGAAGATGAAAAGAGCCTACTTTCCGTTGTGATTAAAAACGTTAAAGGCAGTTTGACTAAGGTTACCAGCTATTGCGCTGAGAACAATATGAATATTGAAAGACTTGTTCTTTCAAACTTTAAAATGGATAATATGGAGCACAGGGTCATTCTATATATAACTGGCGATAGAAAGAGAATAAATTCATTGGTTGATGGTTTGAGGCAAATAGATGTTGTTGTCAGGGCTTCAAATTTTCAGGCCAATAACTATATTGAAAGAGAGTTAATTCTTGTTAAGGTTAAAGAAGACAACCCTCAACTGCAAAGGATAATGGATTTAGTAAATGAATATGATGGCAATACAATACTATTTAGAAATAATATAATCATTTTCCAATTTATAAATGATGAAGATAGAAATAATGAGCTGATGGAAAGACTAGAACATATCACGGAAGAAATAGAGATTTTAAAGAGCGGTATAGTTGCTACTTCTCTGGACGATAAAATGACAGAATAATTTTAATTAATAGTTTTGTGGTCTATATTTTATATAGACCATTTTTATTATAAAATTACAAGTTAATATATTGATTTTTTAAAAAAATATTATACTACTTATAATATATATTAAAAAAGTTTATAATCTATGATATATAAAGATAATGGGAAGACTTTGATTTCCATGATAATAAAAAATATGACTGGCGTATTATCACGAATATCAAATCTTTGCTCTGAAGATGATATAAGTATAGATAAGCTTACTATATCTAATTTTAGAACAGACAACTATAAAGAGCAAAGAGCAATTATGTCTGTAGATTGTACTGGACCAAAATTGGAAGCTCTTTTAGAAAAATTAAAAAATATTGGCGTTATTGTTAGTTCCTATATATATCAGCCTAATAACTATATTCAGAGGGAATTATTTATATTAAAAGTTAGGGCTAATGACAAAAAGATTGAAGACATAATAGAGCTTGCTAACGAATATCAAGGACAAAATATACACTATGTTGAAAACGATATAATGATTTTTCAATTTGCAAATGAGGAAGAAAAGAATATTGAACTCATGGAAAAAATTGAAGAATTAACGAATGGGGCAGAAATATTGCAAAGCGGTATTGTAGCAATATCCTTGGATGATAATTTACAGAATTAGTTAAAATTAAAAAAATCAATAATTTAATAAATTATTGATTTTTTGATATAGATTATATTAGTCCTAATTCCTTCAATACATTTTTTATTTTTTCTTTGTTTTCATTGCTGGGTTCGGTTAATGGCAATCTCAAAGTACCGTCGCCAAATCCTAGTAGAGAACATGCGTATTTTACAGGAATTGGATTAGCTTCACAGAACATGATTTTATGTAGTTTTATTAATTTATCCTGTATTTCTAAAGCTTTGTCGTATTTTCCCTCAAGGGAATATTTTTGAAGTTCTGCGCATAGCTTTGGCGCTACATTTGAAGATACTGATATAACTCCTCTTCCGCCCATTGCATTAAATCCTACAGCCGTTGCATCTTCGCCCGAAATAAGCGTAAAGCCTTTTTTCACACTGATTCTTAAATTGGCAACCCTAGCCAGGTCTCCTGTCGCATCCTTTAAAGCTACTATATTCTCTAGCTGGCTTAATCTAGCTATTGTATCGTCAGCCATATCTCTTGAAGTTCTGCCTGGCACATTATATAGCACTACTGGTATTTTTACGGTCTCCGCTATAGCTTTATAGTGTTGATATAATCCTTCCTGCATAGGTTTGTTATATGGCGGAACGGAAACCAATATGCCATCCACGCCAAGTTCTTTATTTCTTTGGGCTAATTCTATGCTTGCCTTTGTACTGCTGCTGCTTGCGCCAGCTATAACTTTAACGCCCTTATTTTTACAAAACTCAACCGCATCAAAAATTAGGGATGACTGTTCTTCGTTGGATAATGTTGCTGCTTCGCCAGTTGTTCCGCATACAACTATATTTTTAACGCCATTTGAAACCTGATAGTCTAGTAATTTTCTATACGAATCCAAATCTAATTCTCCATTCTTAAATGGACTAATAATTGCTGTGCCTAATCCCTCAAACATACTTTTATAAATTATTGCAATACCCAGATTCTAATATTTAAATTTTATAAAACAATTTTTTTATTAAATATTAAATTGCAAATTTTATACTAGATGGTCTATCAATAGATATTGAATTTAATGTTTCTAATCTTTCTGTCATAGGGGTGTATAATTATTTTTGCAATTATACACTATAAATATTCCTTAGTCAAGAAGTTTATTTGCTAATTACAGATTTTAGATTTCCCTGTGTGTATGATAGTACTCTATCCCTAAAGCTTTCTTTACTTTTTGACTCTAATTTAAAGCCTGTACCATATTCCGCTCTAGGCAAAACGCCAAATAACCTTCCTGCTATTGTTCCGGAAATTCCACTAAATTTTGTAGCAGCTGAGCAGTCTTCGCCTTTTACAATTGCCGTGTGATTTTCAAATCCGTTCTCTGCAAGAACTCTTTCAACAGCAACCTTCTGCGCTTCAACATTTGCGCCACTAGAAATAAAAGTTACCCTATTTATATCTATTCCATCATCAAGTGTATCTATTAAAAATTGTCTAATCGTAGCCTCTGTATTTGGCCTGGAAACTGTTGGATTTTCAAAGTTTAAATATTCAGGAGTATCAACAAAATTAAAGGCTATTGGCAGCAATCCTTTTGATGTTCTCTCTTTGTTTATTTTGTCCGCTACAAACATGGCGCCATGGGTTTCAGTTAATTCTTCAATATTGTTTGGTTGCGGCAATCCGTTCTCCAAACAAATTTGCTGCACTCTTTCCAATAATCCTGGTATTTGTCTTTCTGATGGGTTTAAAAATCTATTTCCAACTAAAAAATATGTTTTTTCATTTTCCAATCCTAGCTTAATGGAATATCTTAATCTGTTTTCCATTGTTGAAATTGTTGCGCCGAGTATTGCAACTGGATTTCCCGCCTCTGGCTGTGATTGGTCTGTTTGTAAAACTCCGCTGCGAGCAACCTCCATGCCAATTTCCTCAAATTCATCAAAGAACTTTAATTTTTGCAATATATCAACCCCTTTCCATCTTTCACCGCTTCTGCCAAACCAATTAATCTGTGTAAATCCAACGAATGCTTCGTTAAATTCTTCCTGGGTTATATCTTTTCCAACAAAATCAAATATTTCCTCTAGGCTATGGCTTCTTAAATACTCAGATATTTCTGGTATTGTTTTCCCTCTAAGTTCTTCTAAAAAATTTCCTTCAAAATTTTCGCCTTTAGATATTCTTATGTATTCCAGTATTGGATTTATTTGTTCTGCTAAACCAGTTAGTAGAGATAACTTT
>CALXSC010000001.1 GCA_944391025.1 uncultured Rickettsiales bacterium | reverse complement strand
AAACAATATGATAAGAATAAATATAAAGTATACAGACTTTGATATAAAGGTAAAGACTATAGAATGGCTTATGGGCATTAATGGAATAAAGATTGATGAAGGTGATAATAGGCTATAGCTATTGATTGTTAATAAAAGACTGGGGGGCAGTCTTTTATTATTCTTAAATATTATTTAAAATATTTTCTCTGAGTAGCACTAGAGCTTTATACTTATAGCTATAGTTGTTGTCTTCAAGATACTTTTTTAAAAAGAAATCCATTATATAGAAACACTCAAAAATATCAACTCTATCAAGTTTTTCTTTTTTAAATATTGCAGGAAAAATTAGCAGCCGATCCCTATATGGTTCGCCCTTTTTTTTATCTACAGCAAGCCCTGTTTTTGGTGAAATATAGTAAAGGTCGTCTATAGATTTATTATTTTCAAAAATAATGCCGGTACCTATAATATTTAGGAGAGTATTTTCAAAATATAGATATTCCTTGACAATTTTATATTTTTCTTCATTATGAACAACCAGGTCAAATATTGATTCTACTATTTGAAATAGAGTATCCTCTAGATATCTTTCGTATAATAGGCTGTTTATTAGAGAGGTTATGCAATCCATTAAATGGAGATAGAACCTATTTTCTATAAAGTATGATAGGTATGATTTTACTAATTCAATTTTTAATATGCCAAGCTGGTTTGTGCTTTTTGCAGACCATACAAATTTTACAAGGTTTCCGATTTGGTAGTTTGTCCTATCTTTTTTTATGTGCATCAGATATCCGGATATTAGTCCGTTTTCTTTGCTTAATACCTTAACCAGCAATGAATTTTCTTCATATTTTTTAATGGATGTTATAAAACCAAAATCTTCTATTTTCATCAGGCCTCCCGCATAAATAATTTTTTAGCAAAAAACAAGCACGAAGCTGAAGTTGTGCAAGCCTGCTTGCAACAACTAACTTGTTGGTCGGCAAAGTGCGAACGAAACGAAGTGAAGGACAATTTATACAAAAAAGACAAAAAATTTTTAAAATTTTTAATAGAGGCAGTATACTTATATGGCTCGTTGTTAAAAATTTTAAAATTTTGAAGTATTTTGAAGTAGAAATTGGAATTTTGTGAAAAAATATTCATATAAAATTTGCTTTAAAATATTGATAAATGATAAATTATTTATGTGGAAGGTCTATTCCATTTTTACTTTTACTTCCTTTTTATTTTTTGCCTTTTCTTCTTTTTTTTCTTCCTGTTCTTCTACTTCCTTTTCAAAACCGATATTATTTTTTTGTGCAAAGTATAGTACATCTTTAGCGATAGGAGCTGCACTTCCAGAACCGCCGCCGCCATGTTCAGAAACTACAACTATTGCATATTTTGGTTCAACATATGGTGCAAACGCTATAAACAAGCCATGGTTTTGGAATTTAGTATCAATTTCCTCGTTTTCCTCTTCCATCAACTCTTTTTTATCCTTAGCTATAACCTGTGCTGTACCGGTTTTTCCGGACATTTCAAAGCCTTTCTGTTTTATTCTAGTCCAGAATGCTGTACCGCCCTTTTCGTTTACAACCTTATACATGCCCTCTTTTACAATTCTTATTGTGTCAGGTTTAACCATAGGATCTTTAGTAAATATAGATTTATTATAGTCTGCTATTGGGCTGTTGGATATTATATAAGGCTTTACCTTATATCCACCGTTAGCAATTCTTGATGTCATAACAACTAACTCAAGTGGAGTTGCGCTTAAAAAACCCTGTCCTATTGCTACATTTACAGTATCACCAGAAACCCATATATCATTAAACATTTTCTTTTTCCATTCTCTATTAGGCACAGTGCCGCTTCTCTGATTTAATATATTTATCTCATATTTTTCACCAAGTCCAAAATCGGTCGCAGTTTTATATATATTATCAATGCCAGTATATAGTCCAAGTTTTGTAAAATATATATTGCATGAGTTCTTAATTGCATTTGGTAGATCTAATTTTCCATGTCCGCTTTTTTTCCAACAGTGAAGCGTTCTTTTTTTATTTAAAGCGAGCTGGCCCGTACACTCAACGGTTTTATCTTCCGTCCAGCCATTTTCAAGTCCTGAAATTGCAGTTATCAGCTTAAATGTTGAACCTGGAGGATATATTGCGCTTACAGCCTTATTGCTCAATGGCTTTGCGGGATTTGTATTCAGCTCTTCCCAGTATTCAGATGATATTCCCTCTACAAATTTATTGCTATCGTAGGATGGAGTTGAAACTAGAGACAAAACCTCGCCGGTATATACATTCATAACTATAACCGCACCCCTTACATTTTTCATTCTTTCCTCAACAAATTTTTGCAGCTCAAAGTCAATTGTCAATTTAACATCCTTTCCTTCCGTGCTATTCTGTGTATAAATTTCTCTAATAGGTATAGACAGAGCGTTCATTTCAAGCTTTTTATGGCCAACCTTGCCTGTCATATTTTTATTAAATAGCCTCTCTAGTCCAGTTCTTCCAAGTTTGTAGTCAGGATGCAGCAGAAGCTCTTTGGTTTTGATATTTTTTTCCTTATCAATTTCTTCCTTTGTGGGGTTATTTACATATCCTATTATATGTGAAAACATTGTAGAATACGGATAATATCTAATATAGCCATTCTCAATCATTATACCATTCAGCATGTATGAATTAGCCTCAATTTTTACCAGGTCTTCCCAATTAACATTATCAAGTATTGAAACTATCGGCTTATCCCTGTTTTTTTCTAGTTTTTTTAATATTTTTTGAAAATCATCAACTGATAGATTTAAAATATTTGACAGCTTTGATATAACATCCATATGGTTATTCTTATTTTGATACAGCAAAACCCTATAGTTTTTCTGATTTTCCGTCAGCTGTATATTATTCCTATCAAAGATATGGCCCCTTAATGGCGGTATAACCAGGGTTTTAATCCTATTATCCTCCGACATATTTTTATATTTTTCATAGCTAACTATCTGGAGGTAGAACAATCTAAAAATTAAAATTAAAAACAATACCACCTGTATAGATAATACTGCTATTAGTCTTTTGCTTGATACGGCTGATTTTTCGTGCTCTTCATGGATTCCTGACATACTAGACCTCACATAAAAGGAATTTTCTAACAAAAAACAAATTGCATAAAAAAGACAAGTTTTTTTTGAGCTTTTGGTTAGAAAACGTATAAGTATACGTTGACTCAAACCAAAAATCAAAAAAAACGAAGTATTTTGAAATGGAATTTGGAATTTTGTGAGAAAATATTTTAAAAAAATAAATCATAAAATATCTTAAATATTAATAAATATGTAATTACTTTTATGGGAGGTCTTCATATAAACCACCTTTCTAATTTTTTAAGAAGTTTATATAAAATAGCAAAAAACACTATATTTAAAATAAATTGCATTAAAGAATTTGAAAATGGATAGGCGGTCCTATAGAGCAAGCTAAATACTATCCATTGAATCAGCATATTCAAAAATGCATATATTGAAAAATCTCTAAAGGTTACTATAAAGTTATCTGGAGTATATAAATGCAATCTTAAAAAACTTATGAATTTACTTGAAATTAGCCATGTAACCGAAGTAATTCCAAGTGGCAAATTATTAAAAATATCAAATAATAGTCCAAATATAAAAATAGCAAAATACTGCACATCTTCCTGTTTAATAACCAAAAAAAAGAATATTAGTATTGAGGCTATATTTGGAAATATAGTAACGATTGAAAAAAACTTAATTGGAACAGCGGAAAATGCCGAAAAAAAAACTATGGAAAAATATAGTAAGAAATTTCTTACCATTGAAAAGAATTTATTATTTCCATTTTTAAATATCATAATAATTTATATTGTTTAGTTATAATTTTGATAATCAATTACCATACAAGAATTAAAATATATATCAAGTTATTAATTTGTCAAATAATTTATTCAAGCTGAGAATTAACAATTGATAGTTGATAGTTGAGAGTTGAGAGTTGATAGTTATTTATTCTTGCTTGTTTTAATTATTGATGTTAAAATTTTTATTAATTCTTGTATATCTTTCAAATATTCTTTTAATTCTATTTTTGTTAATTTTGTTGCAATTAACAATTCTAACCAATATTCGGTCTCAGCAGCTTCTTTCAAAGATATACTTAACTTTGATATAAAATCCGCTTTACTTTGACCTTGCAATGCTTCCTTTATATTTGCACCAATGCTTGTTCCAGAACGAAGCAATTGCTTTGATATCACAAATTCTTTTTCTTCATTTAATTCTTTATATAAATTTACAATTTTAATAGCAAATTCAAAACTTTTTTCCTTTATAATACTTTTTACCA